>DUKC01000055.1:18531-19040 GCA_013329495.1 Thermoplasmata archaeon | reverse complement strand
TTTATTGGAAGTTTGCTGTATTTTTTTTCCCTTCGCTAAGAGGAATTATGGTTGAAGTTGGCACTATTTTCCTCGCTCTATCGGCCCTTGCAATGGCTTTCTTCATCATTGAAGTGAGTATTGAAAACAGAAAAGCCAAATTAACTGGATGGACGCTAGTGCTGCTTGCATCCGCTGTTTATATTGTGATTGTTTTAGCTAATCCACCCATCCCACCAATAATCGTTGGAGAAGATTGGACCTTCCCAAGCATTGTATTTTATTCAACTCTTTTAGCGGTCGCACCTTTAGCTCTTTTGACGAGCCTTTTCTTCTTTAGGTTTTCTTTCGGTGCTGAAGAGTTGAAAAAGAAGGGAATGTGCCTTGCAATAGGATTCTTAATTGAAGCAATATTCATGTATACCATTGACTTGAGTGGTTTGTTTTCTCAGCAACTCTGGATGTGGAGAATGTTTGAAAGCATTGGAATGTTGCTGATCTTACATGGTTTGGGTTACAAGTAGTTTGGG
>DUKC01000055.1:15610-18454 GCA_013329495.1 Thermoplasmata archaeon | reverse complement strand
CAGATTTGTTTTTTCGACATCGACCGCTATTTAGGGCTTTTTAAGACTTTGAATTCTTCGGACTCGTTTTTAATTTTAATCTGCCCACGCTTCCAATCATGGCAATAATCGCGCCTGTGAATGTGCAAAGCCAGCCAACAAAAGATAGGGAGGTATCATATGTGGGGATGTTGGGTGTTTTTGCGTACGCCCACGCGATGGCGGTATCGCAAGTGACCAGCCCCAACACTATGATGCCTGCCAATAAAAAGAGGGGCCACAATTTATTAACGCCTCTGGATGCTATAGCTAATTCAAAATAGGCTAAACTCAATACATAAATCCCAATAATGCTGAATAGAGCCATCACAAGCAGATATCCCTGCTCAGGTTGCCATGGCCACAGTAACCCTATCAATATAGAAAAAGCATAGAACCCTGGAGGCAATGCCAATAAGGTGTAAAAGCCCTTATGAGGGGAGATGTGTCTCCTTAGGTCTATGGCAAAAGAATACATTAACCCTACACCAGCATATAAAAAACCATGACCTATTAGCCAGATTAACTGATATTCGCTAAAGGTGCCAAAAGCTATGATTGCCATCGTGATTGCATAAATTATGATGAATCCTCCGCCCATGCCTTGATAAATCTTCCATCGAGACTTCTTTTCAGGCTCTAGTAGATATACAATAAGAAAAGGCAACCAATAGGTGATAGGAACCCTTAAGATTAGGAATATCGGTTCTATCATGCAACCCGTACTCCATATTCCTTCTTGAATATAAATAGTTAATCTCACATTTTAGAATTTCAGATGATTTTGAGGAGTTCTAAGGTTATTTTGTTTGAGAGGGATGCTAAAAAGAGAATTAGAGGGCAAGAGAAGAATTGGAAGAGAGTAAAGAGTAAAAAAACAGATCGAGATCGATAAAGATAAGTTCAGAGTGCACTTGCGGCTGCTTTCTTTGTGTTTGGACATCATAGAATAAGGGGTAGTATTTTTTCTGGCTAACTCGCCGTTTTTTGACTTATTGATTTTTCTATAATCCTAACGGCCCTGCAAAGTGTTTCTTTTGCCTTCTTCGTGTCTCCTTCTTTATGGCTTTTTTTCATACCTAGGTATAAAGCTCTAAATTGGTCCTGATCCTCGAGGATGGGAATCAAAATCTCGCCTAATAAGGCCTGTGGTATGGTCACCGTGCCAACTCCTCTTTTAATTTTGTCTACCTGTGCCTTGCCATACCTTGTTTGGAGATAAAAGGAGAGAAAATATGGGGATAACGCTTCCTTGGTTCTTATGACATAACTCCAATCATCCACCACGCCAAGCTCATCATATGAAGTTACGACAGAGCTCCTGCCTGCACAACCAACACCGACTCTGACAAAAATGAGGTCGTTCCTCCGGACCAGAGCCCCTTTCTTAAACATGCGGTTGTTTCTCGATACAAATCTTCTGTCTCTCTCAAAATCCAGCCCAAGATTGGTCACAACCTTAGCAGAAATGAAAGGTTCGCCCTCTGCTGAAAACTCCCTTTTCTCTCCGTATTCTGTTCCACCCAAAAACATGTTCGTGATTAATTCCTTCAATTTCTCGATCTCAAGAGGAGAGTTTTTCAGCTCCTCTTCAATTTTTTTGGTTTCAGGATTATAAAATTCGGGGGACAGATTGTTATCCTGAGTTTCTGTCCAAAAAACCAAACTGTTTTTTTCCTTTCTTGTGGGATACAAACGAAGAATTTCTCTTAAATCTTTCAGATCACGGACGATGCTCATGAATATCTCCTTGTTCTCTGCCCTGCATTTTTTTAGGAACAGGATGCACGTCTTTGAGCTCGTGGAAAAATTCTTATTAAAAATAAATCTTGGCAGGGAGACCACTCCCAAAATTTGTGTTTTTTCAAACAGATAGTCTCTGATAAATTTAAGATTCCTGTTTGATATGATTCCATAGGGCAGAATTATGCCGATGACTCCGTCCTGAGAGGTCAGCCGGATAAATCTCTCTAAAAACAATATCTCTACTGCCTGAGTTTTTCTATTTTTTCCAAACTCAAAACGTGTTAAAATTTCTTTGTCTTTAACTCTTCCATATTTGGCGCTGAATGGAGGATTGCCTACAACGGCATCGAACCCGTTTTCTAAGTCGTCTAATAATCCTTCTTTATTTAGGACAACTGCGGAGCTTTTGATATCCTCTGGAATTGATTCTATCATTTCTTTATCTATATCAATACCTACGACGTCTCTATAGCCTCTGGCAGTCAAGCCCTTGAGAAAAATGCCGTCGCCGCATGCAGGATCCGCTACTTTGCCTTTCTTATTTTGATTTAATTCGACAAAATCTAAAACAAAATCTACCACTCTTTTTGGAGTGAAAAACTGGCCGAGAACCTTCTCTTTTTTTGAAAAATGATTCTGCTCCTGATCCCTGCAGTTGGTTTTCATAGTCTTTTACCCTGGACAAGAGTTTTTGCGATAATTTTTTGTTTGCAAGCTTGCGACATTCTCTTTCGATCCCATACCAGTGAGGCGTTCTGATGCAAGTGAGTCGTGGTAGTGCTTACTCTTTCAACAGAAGAGAGTATCTAGAACCAAGTCGCTTTCTTGGATGAACGTTTGTGCGTGCCTGGATACAGGAGGTCATGCAGGATATATAAGTATTATGCCAGTTTATCTTCCCACTGACAATATCGGAGGGGGCTTCTTGGCGAAAAAGTTAAAATGGGCTTCCATTGACCAATTTGCGCCCAGCCCCGTAGAAGATGGAAAAATATCGAAACATTCTCCTTGATATTTTTGTAGATATATCCCTCGAATGCGCGATGAAAAAAGAGAGAGGTTCAAAAACAGACTTGCTTG
>DUKC01000055.1:0-15586 GCA_013329495.1 Thermoplasmata archaeon | reverse complement strand
GTCTTTTTTTTATTAAAGTAAAATACGTCTCTTTGACAGCGGGATAGGGGAGCCAGGTTACCCCGTCGGGCTCATATGGCGTGAATGCATGGAATATTACGTTTCTAAAAGAAAGGAAAAACGTGCATGCCCTAAATTCGTCTGAGGCACCCGAAGTTCAGTGGTTCGAATCCACTTCCCGCTATAAGGTAATCAAATGAAAAAAAATATAGTATTTCCAGGAGATCGATTAGCTTCTGCCGAGGAATTGTTGCCTGGGGAAGGAACCTATGCGAATGGAGAACACATTTGTGCTGCAATCTTCGGAGAATTCGAAACAGACCAGAAAAAGAGATGCGCAAGTATAAAACCGTTCACTGTCCTTCCGACCAGGATCAAAGAAGGAGATGAGGTCATAGTAAGGGCCAGAGAAGTGAGTCCAGAAAGGGCGTTCCTCAAGATTATTTGCAAGGTTGAGGAACCGGAGAGAAGCATCCCTCATGAGACAGATGCTGTTCTGCACATATCCCAGATATCAAACCAGTACACAACAGATGTGACAAAAGAGTACCATCCCAATGATATAATTCGTGCGAAGGTGATCTCAGATCCACCGAGCTTGCATCTGTCAACAAAAGGAAAGGAGTTTGGGGTGATTAAGGCGTACTGCACACGCTGCAGGAGACCTCTTAAAAAGAGAAACAACACACTCTATTGTGATGAGTGCAAACGTCCAGAGATGAGAAAGATGGCCTCCGATTACGGAGAGGGCAGACTAACAAGCAAATAAGGAGACAAGGATGAAACTAAAAGTGGTAAAAAAGAGTGAAAAGGAGTTGGAAATGGAAATTGTTGGGGAAGGCCAAACCCTGCTAAATCCACTCAAAGAGAAGCTGATTCAGGATGATGAGGTGGAATACGCTCAAGTGGTTGCGGATCTTCCAACGATTTCAAAGTCTAGCTTGTTTCTGAAGACGAAGAAGGAAACCTCCTTGGACGCACTGAAAAAAGCAACCGCCGACTTGAGAAAAGAAACAAAGTCCTTTCGAACGGCTATGAACAAAGCTCTAAAAGAAAAGCACGCTTAAATCTAAAATGAGGCGCAATCTTCTTCGTTTTTTGATGGATGAGAGAATTATAGCTACAAGGCTTCATTAATAGTGGCATTGATTTTTTCAAACAATTCCTGAGCGGCCCTTTTAGGATCGGTTGCTTCTGAGATAGCGGAGACCACAGCGACACCTTGGGCACCTGCTCTCATCACTTCTTCTACATTATCTCTGTTTATGCCGCCGATGGCAATGACTGGAATGTTAACCCTTTTGCACGCATTCCTCAATTTTTCTGTGCCCACTGGTATCGAAGAAGGTTTTTTCCTGGAGGGAAAGATGGGACCGAAAGAAATGTAGTGCGGCTTTCTTTTTTCGGCATCCATGGCTTGCTCCAAGCTGTGGGTTGAGAGACCAATCATGAGTTCTTTTCCACTTTTTTTAGACAATTCTTTGACAAATTCTATTGGCATGTCTTCTTGACCTAGGTGCAGGCCATCCGCACCCAAAGCCATGGCAAGGTCCAGTCTATCATTCACGATGAAAAGTACTTTGCCTTTGCACATCGCTTTGATTCTTTTGCCTATTTCTAATGCTTCTTTTGTGCTCTCTCTTTTTGTCCTAAGTTGGATAGCTTGCGCTCCACCTTCTATCGCAGCCCTAGCAACCTCTTCGTGAGATCTAAACTCGTTCGAGTCGGTCAGAACTAACAATCTGACACCTTTTATGCCCTTTTCCATGGTATCCTCTCCATTATATAAGCCTTCCTCGGATTAAAAACTCTTGTTCTTTTATCCCTTTTTGAGGGGATCCACTCAGACACAATCTTACTGGATAAAAAACTCATATGGCTCTTTCCATTAGATAAGCGTCCGATCCGTTTTTGTAAATATGGGGTTTTCTTTCCTTTATCTTAAATCTTCTGTGCAAATAAAAATCAATTGCCTGCTGGTTTGAAACCTCAACTAGAAGAGTGGCTGTTTTGAACCTTTGCCTCTTCATGATTCCCAGATATCTGTTTAGCAGTTCAGAACCGACTCCTTTTTTCCTGAATTCAGTATCAACACATATGAGCACGATCCTGCTCTTGGTCCCGTCTTTTCTACCTATTACGAATCCAATTACGCCGTCTTGACTCTCAGTTGCCAAACAGGCCTCAGGCCATGCATTGACGAGTTTCTTTAGCAAACCCATTGAGTAGGTCTCAGGCAAGGATGCATCAGACAGCTTTTTTACTGTTTTCAAGTCTTCTTTTTGTATTCTTCGAATAGGACACATTTTGAAAACTAAAAAAACTAGTTAAATTTAAATCTTTAGTTTTTTAGAATGCTTGAAAGTTTTCGATAGAACTCTTTTGAGTTGTCAATCATCATAAAATGCCCACTTTTTGAGATCTGTACTTTGGGCATATCAAGCATTTTTAGAACTTTAAGGTCCTTGCTCATTTCTCCAAACACGTAACATTTTTTTGTGTCTGTCTCAATGAACATTTTCAACAGTCTTCCGCTGTCAGACCATTCCACCAAAGATTCTGATGTTTTGTATACTGCGAAGGGACTGCTCTTTAAAAACGATTCTTTAAACAACTCATAGCTTTTGCTAGTGCTTATTGGAGAAGTTTTATCTGGCTTGAATCTCGAGGGAAAAATGCTAAATTTTTTTTCCGTAAAATCCTCAAAAGAATCGGATATGACTTTTCTGCTGTAAGTACAGTCTTCTCCTGTTAGATTTCCTTCGAGGTTGATAAAGTGGGAAATTCTTGACGGAATTTTGTCAATCAAAAGTAAGCCTATCGCTCCCCCCAGACTGTGCCCAACCAAGCAAATCTTGTTTAGATTGAGGTTTTCAACGAGCGATTTGCAAATTTCAGCGTGGTCTTCCACAGTGTAGGGATACCAATGAGGTTTTGAGGAGTTGCCAAAACCTAGCAAATCAAAAGTCAAGATTGTGTATTCCTCGAGTTCTGAGAAAGTCCAAACATCCTTGAACGACTCTTTAGAACAGCCCAAGCCATGCAAAAATAAAATCGATTCTTCAAATTTTTTTCTAAGATTGCAGGATATCTCGAATTCGTCGCCCTTGCAATTAAATCTTACTTTTTCCTCGTTGGGCATCATAGAGGGAATAACATCAACTCGGTTCCATATTAATTTTGCCTTCTGAAATTCCCTGCGTTCTGATGAGCGGTCATCAAAGGCAGAGGGAGTCTCGATTCAGCAGCAAGATTTTTTACAACATTTAACGCTGTGTCGAAACAAATGTTGCTGCCAGGTGAAATAAAAACAGGCTTGCCTTTAGAAATTTTTAATGCATAGCCAATAACATTTCCAGCCATTCTAATTGCGGGGTGCTCACCTATCCAAGAGGGTATTTTTTCAATTTTTCCGCAGAGTAAGGATTTTGCAACACCAATTGTTGGAAGATTGAGTACAACTCCTGCATGAGTAGCTAAGCCTGCGCGGTAAGGATGCAATATACCATTTCCATCGATCAGTAGGATTGTTGGTAGCTCTTTTAATTTTGAAACTAATTTCTTAATTAAAGGGAACTCCCTAAAAGTCAAATAAGTGGGCAAATAAGGAAATTTGACTTGAGTTTTTGCTTTCTTCACCTCAATTAACTCTCTGGTTTTGTAGTCAAAGGTCGCAACAGCTCCGTATCCTTCTTTATTTTTATAAGCAACATCGACTCCGCCTACTGTTCTGACCTCAGTAAATGAATTAACTAGCTTCGCTTTACCAGCGAGTTGTTTTTGTTTTGCTCTTAACCTTTGCAGAGGTTTTGTGCTATTGAATTCTCTAAACATCACTCTCTCAAAGTCTCTAATTCTGGAGTTATCAATCCTTAGTCCCTCGTTTTTTAGTAATCTAACTCTTTTCTCAGACTCATCTTCTCCTATAAATCCTTGATCTTCGATTACTCTATGACAAGGAGCTTCTCCCCAGCTAATTTCATCTCTTATCACTCTTCTAATCGCCCTAGCAACGGTTTGATCTCCCAGAGCTTCAGCTAACTGAGTGTAACTCGTGAGCATCCCTCTGGGAATTTGATTGATGATATCGATGATTGCTTTGTAAAGATCCATTATTGCATAAAAGTCTTTTATTATTTAAAAAATCCATGGGAAAAATTTAAAGATTGCCTAGGTACGAAACGCTCTTGATGCACTCTGATTGAGATTTTTCCCCTGATATCTGTAATTGTTTACGGATTTACCATATCTTTAACTTGTGCAAAAATATCAGATTTTAATCATTAATTAGTATCTCTACTAAATAAAAAAGTTTGGGTGTGCGACTCTCACAGCGAACGAAGGCAAAGATTTTAAATGATTTTTCTTATTCTATCCTATCCAAAGCGGTTGTGATCTAATGGTTATGATAGGGGCCCTCCAAGCCTCTTATCCGGGTCCGACTCCCGGCGGCCGCATCAATGGAAACGCAACTCCTGAACAAACTTAAAAAGGGTGAAGAGAAGGCAATCGAGAGAATTAAGCAGAACGAAGCGAAGGCCTGCTTGATCGTGGAGGGATCTCGGAGAGAGAGCGAGAAGGAGAAAAAAAGGGCAATCGAAGAGAAACAGAAGGAGCTTGCAGAAAGGCTGGAAAAAACTGAGAAAGAGGCAAAAACTCAGGCTGAAAAAATCCTTGCAGAATCAGAAAGACGGAGAGAAGAACTTAAAAAGAACGTGAGGAAAAAGCTTGAGATAGGGGTAAAGCTGATTTTAAAAGAGTACTTTGGAAGTGATTAGCTTGCTCAAGCCCAAACCCATGGCGAAAGTATCGATTCTAGTCTATCAAGACCAGCTTAATCCTCTAATTGACAAACTCCATGAATCTGGACTTCTTCAGATAACAGATATAAGGCACGAGGAACCGGAAATTCTCGAGAAATTATACCCCGCTTCCCCCACTGAGGAGTATGCTAAATGCGTTACGTATGAATTGAAACTCACCAGAATTTTGGAAATTCTCGAGAAATACTCTCAAAGAGAAACCGGGTTGAAGGCTCTGCTTCATCCTGAACCGATAGTACCCAAGCCAGTGCGAGTAAAAACTCTCAAGGAGTTTTACCAGGGGGCTGACACAACCCTTGAGAAATTGGAGGAAAAGGTTGGGGATACCGGACAGAGGCTGAAAGAGCTGGGAGAGAATATGGCCTTAACCGACCAGCGAATAGAAATGGTGAGGGATCTTTCGCTGTTTGATTTTGACCTCGGTTATCTTGGGGAGGGAGAATGGACTACAATCAGAGCAGGGAGAACGAGCAATGTCGGCGAGCTGGAGAGGCTCTTAGAAAACCTCGAAGCTGAAGTTTTTTCAATAGAGCGTCGGAGAGGAAAGGAAAAATACAGAGTTGTGATCCTTGCCTTACTCAAAGAGGAAGAGAAAAAGATTTCTTCGCAGCTGAAAAGGTATTTTGCTGAATATCAGCTTGGAGGGGTAAGAGGAAAACCCCGGGAGGCAATCAAACAGCTCTCAAATGAAAAGGAAAACTTGGAGAAACAGCGGAAAGAAAAAATTGCAGAGCTTCAGCACATTTACAGAGAAAAAAGTGGGGACTTGCTGGCCTTGCGGGAAGAATTCAGCATTCAGAAAGAAAGAAAAGAAATTCTTGAAAAATTCGCAAAGAGTGAGTTTGCCTACCTGATCGAGGGTTGGACTTTGGAAAGAGAGATCGACCAGCTTGAAAAACTAACCAAAGACACAACAGGCGAGCTCGCTGCCTTCTTCTCCACGAAAGCAAAGTCAAATCCTGATAATCCTCCAGTTTGTCTGGAGCAGCCAGCCTGGCTCAAGCCCTTCAGGCCTTTCACCGACCTTTTTGCCATTCCCAGATATGACGAGATAGATCCAACTGCATTTGTTGGATTTGGCTTTGCTCTTTTCTTTGGAATGATGCTTGGGGATGCTGGCTATGGGTTGTTGATCCTGGGCTTGTCTCTTCTCGGTCTGCTGAAATTTGGCAAACTGTCGCCAACTCTAAAGCAGTGGAGTTTGATTGGCGTATGGCTCGGAGCTTTTACGACCCTCGCAGGTGTTTTGTTTGGAGGTTTCTTTGGAAATATGCTCCAGAATTTTTTTCCTATGCATTTTCCGGGAGAGGAGCTCTACTCCTTAACTCTTGCTGGATTCTCATTTCCCATCAATCCCCTAACTCGGCCAATTGACGTGCTTTCACTAGCACTCGTGATTGGGCTGGTTCATCTGAACCTGAGTCTCGTCCTCGCGATCTATCAGGATTACTTCAGAAAGCAATCCAAGAAAATCATCTTTGAAGAGCTTCCGTGGTTCCTTCTTCAGGCTGCTGGAATTCCGCTCATCTTCAAATACCTTCTTCATATGGAATGGTTTATCCAAGCATTGTCTTCAAGGGTGGAGCTAGCACTGATAATTGTGCTTCTCGTGGGGTTAGTTTTGCTGGTTCTTGGTAAGGGACCGCTTGGCGTATTTGATATTACTGGATTTCTAGGAGATGTACTGAGCTATGCAAGGCTGCTTGCTCTTGGGCTTGCCACCTCTGGGATTGCTCTTGCAATAAATTTGCTTGCAGAGATATTCTCAGATCTGATTGGCGTAGCTGTGGTTGGAGCAATCCTTGCAGGGATAATTCTGGTGATTGGTCACCTGTTCAATCTATTCATCCAGTCACTCGGCTCAGCCGTGCATTCTTTAAGATTGCAGTACGTTGAGTTCTTCAAGAGATTCTATGAGGGTGGTGGAAGAGAATTTACTCCATTTAAAGTGAAAAGAGTGTATTCCGAATTAAAAACAGGATAAAACTAAAAAGGAATAAAAAGAGAGGAGGACCGCAAGATGAAAGGACAAAAGAAAAGGAAAAGATATTTTAATCAAAACTTGATAGATAAAGTGATAAAAATGAAAAGAAATCTTGGTTTCCTAATAGGATTGGCTGTTTTAAGCGGGATTCTAGTGCTCTCACTCACAGCACCCCTTGCTTCAGCAAGGCAGCCTCTGGATGAGGGGCAAGCTGAGAGTAAAAACTTAACTGGTGTGCTCCTAGGTGCCTTATTAGCAGTAGGAATTGCCGGTGTATCCTCCGCATTTGGTCTAGCCAGATCCGGGAGTGCGGCTGCTGCTGTTACTGGAGAAAAGCCGGAGCTCGGAATGAAACTTATGATACTTGAAGTACTTCCAATGACCCAGGTTCTTTACGGACTGGTAGCGGCCATTTTGCTTATGATGGGCTGCGGACTGCTTGGGGGTGAACCGGGAGTTGACCTAACCAACCCGATTATTGGTAATGCCGGGCTGATTGCTGGATTGATCGTTGGGATAACTGGTATTTCTGCCCTAGCTCAAGGGACAACGGCAGCTGCCTCAATAGCTGCTGTGGGAAGAGAACCGAGGGCTTTTGCCCCGAGCATGATCTACATTGTCATGGTGGAAACGGTCGCCCTCTTTGGTTTAGTCACGGCAATTTTTGTGATGTTCGGGCTTGGCTTCTTGTAAGAATTCAAAAATGGGAATTGACAAGATTATCGAGAGGATTGAACAATCCGCCGGAGAAAGGATAGGTGCTATTCTTAAAGAAGCAGAGCGGCAGGTGAAAGAAATAAAAGAACGGGCGAAGAGGGAAGCTGAGGAAGCAGGCAAAAAACTCGAAGTGGAGACAGAGGAGAAATGTGGAATTGTAGAAGAGAGGCTCACCTCAAACGCCAGACAACAGGCAAAGAGAGAGATGCTGCTCACCAAAGAAGAACTCATAAAAGAAGCTTTTGATAGAGCTAGAGAAAAACTCACTCAACTGAAAGAAAGCGAGTACAGAGAGATTCTCAAAAAAATGCTGGAGGAAGGGAAAAGGCTGGCTGGAGCGGAATGCGTGGTCGTGCCATGTAAAGCAAAAGACGGAGAGTACATCAAAAGTCTTGGCTATCAGGTTTCAAAGGAATCTGTCAAAGGAAGTGGAGGAGCGATCATCCGCTCCAAAGACGGATCAATTTCTGTTGACCAAACCTTTGAGGGAATAATAGATCGGAACTGGAACGAACTCAGGATTAAGGTTGCGAGGGCGCTGTTTTCCTGAGCGCTGGTCTAAAATGGAAACGATCAAGCCTGCTAAAAAGAAACGCCGGAAAAACTCTCTTTTCTTGACATCCAAGTTTATTTATCTCAATGCCAAGGTTGCAGCGATGGGAAGCCCTTTCCTCCAGGAGCAGAAGCTAACTGAGCTGAGTGGACTGAGGAGTCTTGAAGACTTCAAGTCCTTGCTCAATTCTCACAAGGATTACTCGATTAAGGGAGAAAGCGCTGGAGAGATCCAGGAAGAACTCGATGAGCATCTCCCGAAGTTTCTAGAGCTGGTGAAAAAAGATTCGCCAAAGCAGGTGGGAGATTTCTGGGATGCGTACTTGGATAGCATTGAGAAGGAACACCTAAAGAAAGCATCCTACAAACTGATGAGGGGAGAAAAACTCGAGGACAAAAAATTCCAGCTGGAAAAGAACAGACTGATTTATCTTGATCTCCAACAACTTAAGGAATATGGAGAGGAATGGAAAGCCCTGCCAGCTCTCTTCAGAACCCATGACTTTCCAGAATCTGTGATAAAGTTCTTAGAGCAAAAGCCTCTCAACAAAATCAAATTTGAGGCTGAGTTCGAGAGATTCTCGCTCAGCAGGCTTGCCTCTGCTCCCCTTCCTGCATCCTGCAAAAAAACAAGTAGGAAATTCGTGCTTCAACTTCGTGATCTGCTCAATTTAAAGGTCATTTTTAGAGCAAAGGAAATCAAGCTCCCGCCTGGACTGTGCAGAGAACTGCTGCTTAGAGAGGGATGGGAACTTGCAGACTGGAAATTAGAAGAGCTTATTGAAGCATGGGGGGTGGAAGGGCTCCTTTCGAGACTCGAAGGAACTTCATGGGCGAAGCAGTTAAGAGATGCATTTGCAAATTATCAAACGGAAGGAATTTACTCGATGGAAAAAGCACTCGATGAAAATTTTATGAAAAAAATGGTCGAGCTTAGCCAGGGGGATAACCTTGGGATTGCTCCAAGCATAAGATTTGTAGTTGAAAAGCAATACGAAATTCAAAATTTGAAGGCCGTTGCTAAGGGAATTGAAGAAGTGATTAGCCCAGAGAGAATCAGGAAATTATTAATAAAAGTTAGCTCTTAAAAAATAAAGGTTCATATAAAAAAGTAATAGGGGAACATGAAGAAAAAGCGCGGAACAATCACATTGTTGCCACTCTTTACTTTATCCATAGACTTAGTAGGATGCGTGAGCGAAGAACCAAAAGAAACTGGGACTCGCATCTCTGAACGAGCGAAAACTTCTTCTGAAGTAAAAGAATGGGAATGGTACGAAAGCAAAGAAGGGGGATTTAGGATAAAATATCCTGCAGGGTGGAGGAAAATAGAGCATGACTTAACAGAAAGAGATATCGGTGCGGATGTCCCTAAGTTATATTCGCCTGGTTTGGAAGAAGGTAAAGGAAAAAATTTTGTGGAGTTTGGAGTGCGGATTGTAAATTTTATATGGGCAAAAAACTATAATTTAAAGCATGAAAGAAAGCTTTACGAAGGTATAGATCTTGATAACATAACGCTAGAAGAAGGGGTAGGTGTTAAATTTAATGATCTTCAGAAGATGAGCCGATTGACAGAGAGGGTAAACAATACATCATTAGACAGCCTGCCTGCAAAAGAAATAGAGTACATTTCTAAAGAAAAATGCACATTTTATAGTGTTATTGTAATAGAGAATAAAAAAGCTCAAGAAGCATATAAGATAGATCCTTCTGGGGAGAAAATCAAAGGAACGATAGTGTGTGCCATAAGTGGAAATAGAGGATATACTCTCAGTTTGGAAGGACTTGTTAGTGGGCATGATAAATATAGTGATCTAGCTAGCCAAATGGTTGACTCATTCGAATTTGTTTGAAGAAGAAAATGAAAATAATTGCGATGGGTGATAAGGACACAACAATTGCGTTCAACCTCGTGGGGGTTGAAAGCAAAGAAGTTGATGAGGAAAACATCAGAGAAAACTTTAAGAGCGTCTGTTCGGATGACTCTGTTGGAGTCCTGATTATGACACAGAGTATAGCAAATTCAATAAGAGAAGAGATAGATCTCTGGAAATATCATCACAACTTACCAATAATCGTCGAAGTGCCCGACAAAAAAGGCAAGTTAGAGATAGATCCCCTAGCAAGACTGATCAAAAAAACGATTGGGATTGAACTGGGAGGAATCTAAAAATGAGTAGGGAAGGAGTCATCTCCAAAATAAGTGGACCTGTCATTCAAGCAAAAAAAATGAGAGGATCCCACATGGGCGATGTCGTGAAGGTTGGGAAAGAAAAACTGATTGGAGAAATTATCAGATTGAATGAGGATAACGCTACGATACAGGTTTATGAGGAGACGACAGGCATTATGCCTGGAGAACCTGTTTTGGACACGGGAACACCTCTTTCAGTTGAGCTTGGCCCGGGCTTGCTGAAGAGCATTTATGATGGCATTCAACGTCCGCTACCTCTCATCATGCACAAGACGGGAGACTTTGTTTCCAGAGGCGTTGACATCCCGGCGTTGGACAGAAAACGCAAATGGTCTTTTGATCCCCTTATAAAATCAGGGACAAAAGTCGAAGGCGGGGACATAATAGGTGAACTTGAAGAAACAACACTTGTCACGCACAGGGTGATGATTCCTCCAAACCTGAGAGGGACGCTAAGCTGGATTGCAAAAAAAGGTGATTACACAATAGAAGAACCCATCGCAAAGGTCGGATCGGATGGAAAAAGCGAAGTTGTCACAATGCTCCAGAAGTGGCCTGTAAGGAAGGAAAGACCTTTCTTTAAAAAGCTTGATCCTACCATTCCTTTGCTTACTGGGCAAAGAGTCTTTGATACATTCTTCCCTCTGGCGAGAGGGGGGGCAGCAGCCATACCTGGAGGGTTCGGGACCGGCAAAACTGTATCAGAGCATCAGCTAGCCAAATGGTCCGATGCGAAAATTGTTGTCTACATTGGATGCGGAGAAAGAGGAAATGAAATGACGGACGTGCTAAAAGAGTTTCCCGCTCTTAAAGATCCTGAAACTGGCGAATCTCTGATGAATCGGACGATCCTTATCGCAAACACCAGCAACATGCCTGTGGCTGCGAGAGAGGCTTCGATTTATACAGGGATAACTCTTGCGGAGTATTATAGAGATATGGGTTATGATGTTGCAGTGATGGCGGATTCCACTTCAAGGTGGGCAGAAGCTTTGAGAGAGATATCTGGGAGATTAGAAGAGATGCCGGGAGAGGAAGGGTATCCTGCTTACCTTGGTTCTAGACTGGCGGAATTTTATGAGAGGGCAGGGAGAATCAAGACCATTGGCAAAGGATCTAGAGAGGGATCCATCTCAATTGTGGGTGCGGTGTCCCCTCCAGGGGGTGACTTCTCTGAGCCTGTGACTCAAAATACTCTCAGGATAGTGAAGGTATTTTGGGCGTTGGACACTGATCTAGCGGACAGGAGACATTTCCCTTCAGTCAATTGGTTGCGCTCCTATTCTCTTTACCTGGATGAGGTGAGAAGTTTCAGAGAGAAAGGAATTGGTAAAGATTGGTATGCGTTAAGAAGGGAGGGTACGAAACTCCTTGAAAAGGAAGCGGAGCTTCAGGAGATCGTTAGACTGGTAGGACCAGACGCATTGATGCCTAAGGATCGGATAGTGCTGGAAGGAGCGAGGATGATTAGGGAGGATTTCTTGCAGCAGTCGGCTTTTCATCTCGTTGACACCTATTGCCCGGAGTCTAAGCAGTATGAACTGTTGAGAATCATACTTGATTTTTACGCATTTATGAAAAAAGCTGTTGAGAAAGGCATTAGAGTTGAAGAGCTGTTGGAGTCGAAAAGCAAAGAGCAGATAGCAAGATTGAAAACCGTGCCAAACGAGGAATTCGAAGAAAGATTCAAAGAGGTTAGAGAGCGGATTAAGGCCGAAGAAAAAAAGTTAGGGGCGGGTTAAAAAATGGAGAAGCAGCAAGAATATTCGTTGGTAACAGAAGTTAGCGGACCTCTGATGGTTATCCAAGGAGTGAAAGGGGTGGCTTATAACGAGGTTGTGAGGATTAAAACCACAAGAGGAGAAGAAAGAATTGGACAGGTATTGGAGGTTAGCGAGGATAGAGCGGTGGTTGAGGTGTTCGAGGGCACAAAAGGTTTGGACACCAAGCTCACATCTGTGCGCTTCACCGGAAAACCGCTGACAATAGGCGTGAGCGAGGAACTACTCGGTAGGGTGTTTGATGGGGTGGGGAACCCAATAGATGATGCTCCGCCCATCATCCCGAAGGAAACAAGAGACATCGAGGGAAGGCCGATAAATCCATTCGCGAGGGCTTACCCAACTGACTTCATAGAAACTGGAATATCCTCGCTGGACGGACTAAACACGCTGGTCAGAGGACAAAAGCTTCCAATCTTTTCTGGAGCGGGTCTGCCCCACAACGAGCTTGCGGCTCAGATAGCAAGGCAGGCAAAGGTCAAGGGAGAGACAGAAAAGTTTGGTGTTGTGTTCTGTGCAATGGGAATAACTCGAGAAGAAGCGAACTTTTTTGTCAGAGACTTTGAAAGAACAGGGGCATTGGAAAGAACCGTTCTATTCTTGAATCTAGCAGATGATCCCGCGATTGAGAGGATAATTGCTCCGAAAATAGCCCTGACCTCGGCGGAATACCTTGCGTTTGACAGAGGGATGCACGTGCTGGTTATCCTGACAGACATGACCAACTACGCGGAAGCGATGCGAGAGATAGCTGCCGCAAGAGAAGAGGTTCCTGGAAGAAGAGGGTATCCAGGATACATGTACACGAATCTTGCCACGATCTATGAGAGAGCGGGAAGAATCGAGAAGAAGAAAGGATCCATAACACAAATGCCGATCTTAAGCATGCCAGACGATGACATCACCCATCCAATTCCAGATTTGACAGGGTACATCACAGAGGGACAGATTGTTCTCTCTAGATCGCTTGATCACAGGGGAATTTATCCCCCCATAGACGTCTTGCCTTGCCTATCCAGACTGATGGCAAAAGGAATAGGAGAGGGAAAAACCAGAAAGGAACATGCCGCTTTGTCTGATCAGCTTTACGCAGCATACGCAGAAGGGAGAGATCTGAGGGATCTGGTGGCAATAGTTGGGGAAGAAGCTCTGACAGATAGAGACAAAAAGTACCTCAAGTTTGCTGACGAATTTGAGGCAAAATTTATTGCCCAGCGAAAAGACGAGAACAGATCCATTGAAGAAACCCTCTCAATAGGTTGGAGTTTGTTGGGCTTGCTGCCGCGAAGTGAGCTGAAGAAGGTAGAGGAAGAAGACATCAAAAGATACTTAAAAGATGCAGAAAAGAAGTAGAGGGTTTTTCGAAGCTGGGTGGGTCACCAAACGATGGCAAAGATAATCGAGGGCATAAAACCTACACGGATGGAACTGATTGCCTTGAAAAGGAGGAGGGGGATAGCCCAAAAAGGAGACAAAATTTTGAGCGACAAGAGAGATGTTCTGGTCTCTGCTTTTTTTGAGCGCATCAAAAACAGGGAGGCCTTGCGGGATTCTATGCTTTTGACCCTCGAGAAAGCCTATGAATCCCTCATTGAGGCAGAAATGGTTATTGGAGAAGACAGGATTAGGGATATAGGCGAAGGCATGCCCAGAATCGGTGAAATAGCTGTCTCAGAATCCGCGATAATGGGAGTTGAAATTCCCAACATTGACACAGGGTCGATTGAAAAACCTCAGCTTCCTAACTATAATTTTACAAAAACCAATTCGAAACTAGACGATGCATTGGTCAATGTCAACAAAGCTCTTGTGGCCATCGTTAAGCTCGCAGAGATTGAAGGATCTGTCCAAAGGTTGGCCATTGAAATAGAGAGGACAAGACGAAGAGCGAACATGCTCGAGTACGTAGTCATTCCAAACCTGGAAGCCACAATAAAGTGGATTGAATTTCAGCTTGAGGAGAGAGAGAGGGAAGATTTTTTGAGAAGAAAGAGGATTAAAGCACTGCTTGAGAGAAGAAGAGAAGAGAGTTGAACTCTTGATCTATGAAGTGATTGAAAAATCACCGGCCTCAAACCCTCTTGGAAAGTCTTTCTTCCAACAGAAAAATGGAAGTAAACATCAGACCCATAGGAAGGGTTCACTCGCCCTACAAAAGCCGTGAGGAAATCAAAGAGATTGCAAAGGAAAACATAATTGGAGAAATAGAAATATTTTCCGAATTTGGAAAGGGATTAAAAGATATTGAAGGTTTTTCCCACCTGTGGATTCTTTGGATTTTCCACCTGTCAAAGGGCTCTCCACTTCAGGTTACGCCTCGCACAGAAAAAAATCTTAAGAAAAAGAAATTGAGAGGTGTTTTTGCCACAAGAAGCCCAAACAGACCGAATCCAATGGCACTCACACTAGTAGAGCTTTTGGAAAAGAAGGGAAATGTGCTCAAGGTTAGGGGAATTGATGCAATCGAGGGTACCCCAGTCGTTGATATAAAGCCTTATGTCCAGAGCGATAAAAAGGATAAGGCTAGATACGGCTGGTGCGAAGAAATTGATTTCAAGTGAGGTTAATTCCTAATCAACATAGATCTTATTTGAAGATAATCAAAAGTCTTCAATGAATAGTATTTGTAAGAGTTTCACTATGGTGAATCTGCAACAAAATCGAACTGTTGATTTGGTATATTGAATAGCTATTGCCTTGCTTTTCCTTCAAAAACTAGGGCGTGCATTTGATGAGTTCCATTTCGCTGTCAATCAGGACTTTCATTGTTAAGGCGGTTCCAATCTCCATGTCTTCTTCCGTATGACTTTCTGATTTTATTGTAGCACCGCTTTCTCTGTCGATCCATGAAGTTGTATTGCCAAACATCTCCACGGTGATAGTTTGTTCGTTCCCTATCAAACCTTCTCCCACTGTATGCATCTCATGAGTTAACTTAATGCAATCGAACTCTCCAGCGTGAACCTCTATTCTTTCCTTTCCTTCCAATTTATTTTCGCTCTTTCCTGTCAAAGTGAGTTGAAACTCAGGTAATTTAAGCTCATACTCTATTGGCGTTGTCCATTCGCCACCGATTGGCAGGGGTTTAGATGGAAAAGCTTCCCCGATATTTTGTTGTTCAAGCATTTGTTCTACCGTTTGTTCCATTGCTTCCCTAAACTCAGGAGGTTTAACATTTTCCATTTTCCAGGATTTCATTTCGCCTTTATTTGTCAGCGTTTGAATCCAAACCATAGTAATAGGTTGAGATATTTGGGGAGCTTGCATGCTCAAATCACATCGCATGGCAATCTCATCTGCTTTGACTCCCAAAATCTCTAGTTTTACTTTCATGGCGGTCTCTATCTTTTGACCCGCTGTTTCTGTAGTATGAACCATATCATAAACGTAGGTTTCGCCAGGCTCGTAGTTGAGAGATAATTCGTAGAGTTCGCTTGGTCTGGTTAGCAAAAATACTGATACGCAGGCTATGACTACAATTACTACTGCGATTATTCCTATTAATGCTTTCTTTGGTAATTTTACCATATGG
>DUKC01000027.1:2935-9762 GCA_013329495.1 Thermoplasmata archaeon | reverse complement strand
AAGTTAAGAAGTTTACTTTACACTATAGCAAAGTTAATAAATACCTCTCTTTATTTTATCTCTTAAAATTGAAAAAAGACAGGGGAGAATGAGCAGAAAGAGGAACTTAGAACGGAAAACAAATCCAGAAATCAAATCCTTAATCAAAGAGTTGTATCAAAAATCATACTCGGAGAAAGTTGGAGTTTGGAAAGACATTGCTCGGAGACTTGAAAAACCTCTAAAAAACTGGCCAGGGATTAACGTCAGCAAAATAGAGAAGCATTTGAATAAAGAAGAAATTGCTTTGATTCCAGGGAAGGTGTTGGGTCAGGGCCAAATAAGCAAAAAAGCCGTGGTTTCGGCACAGTCCTTTTCTCAGCAGGCAAAAAAGAAAATTACAGAGGCGGGTGGCAAATGCTTGAGTATAAAAGAATTGATGAGTGATAACCCAAAAGGAAAAGGGATAAGAATATTGGGATAAGAATGGTCACGATTATAGACGCAAAAGAATGCAGAATGGGGAGATTAGCAACTTCTGTTGCAAAAAGGCTGCTCAACGAAGAAGAGATAGCAGTGGTCAATGCAGAGAAGGCAGTCGTCACGGGTAAAGAAAAACAAATTAAGGAAGAATACGAGAGAAAGAGAGATGTTGGCAGTTCGAGGAAAGGTCCTTTCTATCCCAGAATGCCGCACATGATTCTCAAGCGAGCGATAAGGGGGATGCTTCCATATCAAAAACCATCCGGCAGAAAAGCTTATAAGAGATTGAGGGTCTATATAGGTGTTCCGAAAGAATTCGAAGGAAAGAAATTTGAGTACGTGGAAGAAGCAAAAAGGCCCGCTTCATACGCAACTAGGCTTGACGAACTGTCAAATTTTATGGGGGCAAAGATTTAAAGGATGGCAAAAAAGACATTTAACACATCGGGAAAGAGAAAGACAGCAATCGCAAGAGCAACCATAAAAGAAGGAAAGGGTAGAGTAAGAATCAACAGCAAACCCATTGAGATCTACGAGCCTGCAATAGCAAAAGCGAAGATTCAAGAACCTTTGTCTTTGTTTCCTAAATTAGTAAGCAAGCTGGACATAAACATAAAAGTTAAAGGAGGGGGCGTGATGGGTCAGGCCGATGCGGTCAGGACAGCAATCGCCCGTGGAATCTTGGAATTCAATCAGGATGAAAAGGTAAAAGGCGAACTGTTGGCCTATGATCCTCATATGCTAGCTGATGATCCGAGAAGAAAAGAACCAAAGAAACAACTCGGAAGAGGTGCTAGAAAGAAAAGACAGAAGTCTTATAGGTGATTTGATGATAATTCCAGTTAGGTGCTTCACATGCGGAAAGGTTATTGGCTCTAAATACGTAGAATTTAAAGAGAGAGTTGAGAAGGGAGAGGATCCTAAGGAAGTTTTGGACAGCCTTGGGATAAAAAGATACTGTTGCAGAAGGATGTTGTTTTCCCATGTGGATCTGCTGAAAAGTGCAATTCACTATGGATAAAACAGAGATGTCTTTTTTCTATGAATATTAAATTGATCCTCTTTGATGTAAAAGAAAGTGAGCTGGTAGAAAATCTAAAGAACCATGTCGAGAGGGTGCTTGGAACAGAGATTATGCTGAGTGAGAGAAGGCAGCTGCCTGCATGCCGTAGGCGCGGAGACCAATACCTGGCTGAGGATTTTATTTTCCCTGTCAACAAAGAGGCGGAATCTGGGGAGGATTATAAACTGGGAGTTGTGGAGGTGGATCTCTACTCATCAGGCCTAAACTTTGTCTTTGGCGTTGCTTCTCCTTTTAAAAAATCGGCAGTTGTGTCATTATTCAGATTGAAAACTCATGACAAAAAGCTCTACTTCGAAAGAGCTAAAAAAGAAGCAACTCACGAGATAGGACACCTGTTTGGGTTGGAGCACTGCAGAGACACAAGATGCGTTATGCATTTCTCCAACTCCATCCTAGACACGGATTACAAAAGCCCTTTTCCCTGCGTGCGGTGCAACAAAAAGCTATCCTACTTTCTCTCTTCCCACAGGTGACCTGAGAAGACAGGATTTAAAGGAGAAGGTTCTGAGGGTTGAGGCTCCATCGACAAAGGAAGTTTTAAAGAGGCTCTTCTGTTTAAGTGATTGGATGAGAGGTAAAAAAGCTCTGCTGATAGTGCTTATGGTTTTGTTGACGGTTCTTCTTATGCTGAAAGGAATGCAGAGTGAGAAAAAACAACAAATTGCGGATTTCGAAGAAAAGGTAGTGATTGCCCACCGTGGAGCGTGTGGATACCTGCCAGAACACACTCTGGAATCCTATGCGGTCGCTTTTGCCTTGGGAGCAAACTACATAGAACCAGATCTCGTGATGACAAAAGATGGTGTGCTGATATGCCTGCATGATATGCATCTCGAAAGAACTACCGATGTTGAAGAGGTCTTTCCTGACCGCCATCGCAGTGATGATCGGTGGTATGCTGCGAATTTTACACTAGATGAGATAAAAATGCTCAAAGCGCATGAGAGGTGTGACTCAGACGGTAACCCGTGCTTTCCGGACAGGTTTCCATCAAATTTCTCAGAATTTGAGATTCCAACTTTTGCTGAGATGATTGAGCTGATCAGGGGGCTCAACAAGAGCACGGGTCGAAACGTAGGGATATATCCCGAACTGAAGCATCCTAGCTGGCATGCAAAAGAGGGTTTACCCATGGAAAATGCCTTGCTAGACACGCTAGGCAAATATGGCTACAGAGGACCAGATGCAAAGGTTTACATCCAATGCTTTGACCCAGAATCACTCAAGAAACTTCGGTTTAAGTTTAGGACTGAACTGCCCCTCCTCCAACTTATCGGGGCAGAGGGGGACAGAGTACTGGATGAAAACGAGCTTGATGAGGTCGCAACCTATGCCAATGGAATCGGTCCAGACAAGGAGTTAGTAGAAAGAGAACCCGAGCTTGTCTCTATGGCTCATGAGAGAGGTTTGCTCGTTCATTCATGGACTTTTAGAGCCGACGAATTGCCCGAACGCTACAGTGACTTTGAGGAGGAACTCTTTCAATTTTATTTTGTTTATGGGGTGGATGGGGTCTTTACTGATTTTCCGGATAGGGCTGTCTCTTTATTGGCAAAAAAGGAGTGATTGGACCCAGGTAAGAGGACTAAAAGCTTCTCCTAGCGAAGAGTGATTTTAAAGCTTGACCGGAATATGCCTATTTTGCAATACCAATACTTCCGTGAACCACCTTCCCTCTCTTCCCTACCCTCCAGCTATCGCAGGTGGCTTCCTGCTTCTACGATTCCCCAACTTTCGGAAGGGAGCTTCTCGCCGATGAAGTTAAATAGTTTCTTTGATTTTATATTGTTATGTCAGGCGGATATCAAGGTAAGCTAGCCTTTATAGACTTGAGTAGGGATAAATGTCGAATAGAAAACCTCAATGAGAGAGACGCCAAAAGATTCATTGGTGGAAAGGGATTGGGACTAAAAATTCTGTGGGACCAGACCCCCGCCCATCTGGACCCTTTTGACCCAACCAACCCATTGATTTTTGTCACTGGGCCACTGACCGGCACTCTATGCCCAACTTCTGGAAGATTTGCAGTTTGCACCAAGTCGCCCCAGACAGGAATAGGACTCGACTCTCAAGTGGGAGGATATTTTGGACCTGAGATCAAAAAAGCTGGTTTTGATGTGATAATAATTCAAGGAAAGAGCGAAAATCCTGTGTATCTGTTTATTGATGAGGGGCAGACTGAAATAAAGGATGGAATGTGGTTGTGGGGGAAGAGCACTTCCAAGACTGTGAAAGCACTGAGAGAAAAGCACTCTGACCAAAAATTAAGAGTTGCATCAATAGGGATTGCAGGTGAAAACCTGGTGAAGTATGCCTGTATCAACGTAGACAGTCACGAGCAAAAACAGAGAGGGGGTCAAGCAGGAAGAGGAGGGGCTGGAGCAGTGATGGGCAGCAAAAATCTAAAAGCAGTTGCGGTCAGGGGAAGCAAGCGCGTGACCTATGCTGATGAAAGAAGGTTTAAGGATGCGGTAAAAGTAGCCAACAAAAAGATTAGCACTGATTCATTCATTCCAAAGAGGAGAAACATTGGAACACCTATATGGATAAATCCTATGAGTGAGCTGGGCATCCTGCCCACAAAAAACTTCCAACACGCCACCTTTCCGCTTGCCGAGCAGATAAGCGGGGAACGGATGAAAGAAACGATAGTCAGAAGCAACAAATCTTGTTTCAACTGTCCCATTCAATGCGGAAAACAGAGTGAGGTGAATTACAAGGGCGAGCGTATAGAGCTGGAAGGCCCTGAATACGAACTCTTGGCTTTGATGGGATCAAACTGTGGGATAGGCTCTCTTGCGGCAGTTTCAAAAGGTGCCCTAATGGTAGATGAGCTCGGACTCGACGGCATAAGCTCAGGAAATGTTATTGGATTTGCAATGGAGGCGGCTGAAAAGGGGCTGATTTCTAAAGCAGAGAGCAAAGATTTAAGATTTGGCAATGAGGATGCATTTCTAAAAATGATAGAGAAGATTGCAAAGAGAGAGGGAATCGGAGATCTGCTGGCTGAAGGTGTTAAAAAAGCAGCGAAGACCCTAGGCGGGGGATCCGAACGCTTTGCGATGGAAGTGAAGGGAATGGAAATGCCGGGATACGAACCGAGGGGAAGCTGGGGAATGGCATTGGCCTATGCAACATCTGACAGAGGGGCATGCCATCAGAGGGTGTGGACAGTAAGAGCCGAGACCGAGGGGAAGCTGGGGGATAGATTTTCGACCCTGGGAAGAGCGAGATTTGTAAAGGAGGGGCAAGATGAAAGATCAGCGGCTTATTCTTTGGTTGTGTGTGATTTTGCGCCATTGGGCGTTAATGACTTTGTGGGTATGCTCAATTCTGCAACAGGATTTGACCTGGAAGAGGGAGAATACTTACTGGCTGGCGAGCGGATATGGAACTTGGCCAGAATGTACGCGGTCAGAGAGGGAATTTCCAGAAAGGATGACTACATGCCCAAGAGGTTAGAAGAACCTCTGCCGGACGGACCAACCAAGGGAAAACGGATAAGCAAAGTTGCGTTTGATTCGATGCTGGATGAGTATTACGAGCTTAGAGGATGGAGCAGGGAGGGGATACCAACCTCCTCTAAGCTGAGAGAGCTCGACCTGGGGAGGGTGCTATAGGAGTTAAAATGAAACCTTATGCTTCAAGCCTGGATGACATGATGGGTGAAGCCGCATTTGATGTGCTGGCAAAAGCCAAGGCATTGGAAAAAAAGGGAAGATCTGTCTTGCATTTTGAGATAGGAGAACCTGACTTTGATACTCCAAAAGAGATAGTTAACGCCGCAAAGCACGCTTTGGATGAGGGATTCACGCATTATGTAGGGTTTGATGGAATCCAAGAACTCAAAGATGCGGTGTGCGAACATGTCAATGAATGCCTAGGTTACGAACCATCCACAGATCAAGTGATAATCCTGCCGGGTGTTAAGCCGGGCATATTCTTTTCAATGCTCGCATTGGTGAACAAAGGGGACGAGGTGATTTACCCAAATCCTGGATTTCCGACCTACCTTTCGCTCATTCGGTATTTAGGAGCGAAAGATGTGCCCATTTATTTGAATGAGAGAAACGACTTTGAGATGAGGGCGGATGAGATTGAAAACAAGATCTCAGCAAAAACAAAATTGATTATTATAAACTCGCCCCACAACCCAACTGGAGGGGTGTGCTCAAAGAAAGGCTTGGAAGAAATTTCGGCGATTGCTGCTGAACGAGGCACATGGATCCTGTCGGATGAGATATACAGCAACATGGTCTATGAAGGCAAACATTTCAGCGTTTCAGAGGTGGACCAGGCCAGAGAGAGAACGATCTTGATTGATGGATTTTCCAAGTCCTACGCAATGACTGGTTGGAGATTGGGATGGCTGGTTGGGCCTAAAAGGCTAGTTGAACGGATGAGGCTCTTACCATTGAATGCACTTTCCTGCACTTCCTCATTTACGCAAAGGGCAGGGATAGAGGCACTCAGTAATTCGGAAGTAAAAGGATGGATGAAATCAATGCTTGACACGTTCAGGAAGAGGCGAGACACCATAGTTAAAGGATTAAACTCTATCGAAGGATTTAAGTGCCATCTTCCAAAAGGCGCATTTTATGCCTACCCCAACGTAAGAAAAACGGGGATGAAATCCGGAGAGATTTCTGATCTGCTTTTGAATCGACTCGGAGTGGCCACCCTGCCGGGGACTGCTTTTGGAGAGGGAGGAGAGGGACACCTAAGATTCTCATACGCCTCATCATTGGAAGTGCTTCGAGAAGCTATAGGAAGAATGAAGAAAGCTTTCAATGAATGAATAACTGAAGAAATAATTGAAGAGACTTAAATTCTGGGCACAATCAAAGGGACTGCTATTAGGACAATCAAAAGTATTAGGGTAAATGACATCCCAATTGCAGAAACCATTTTTTTGCGAGATGCTTCTTTGATTCTCAATCTTTTGAGCACCTCGTCCACTGCATCGTTGAACATCTGGCCCCCGTCCAGTGCCGCTATTGGCAGTATGTTTGTGAGGCCGATCAGAAGATTGAGCCAAAACGTCCAGTAGAGAAGGTCTTCTATGAACCAAAAAACGCCTTCATTAAAAGGTGTCAGGTATGCTGCCTTTAGTTCTGATGGAAAAGCAACTTCGCCTTGGAATCTCAAAAGCGGCAAAGAAAAATAGATTGCGAATGTCCTAGGCTGGAAAGGATTTGATAGTATTTCTAAATGTCTTTTATGATCAAACAGCAAGAGATGGGGATATTCTCCTTCTTCTTTGGAAGTATCAGAAGGGGTT
>DUKC01000027.1:0-2910 GCA_013329495.1 Thermoplasmata archaeon | reverse complement strand
GCTACTGAGCTTCCTTTGCCTTTTTCATACAAAGATAGTCTTGCAGGCTCCCCTTTAGGTAGCTTTTCGGCCACCTTAACATACGTGTCCACTCCGTCAATTTTTTGGTTGTTAATTGCAGTTATAATCATGCCCTCTTTTATTCCTTCAAATTCTCCCTCAACATTTGCAATAACAACTCCCTCAGCCACAGGAGTAACGTTGCCAAGCATCACAACAGAAAAGAGGATCATGCAAACAAGTGCCAACACAAAGTTTGAAGTTGGTCCCACTGCAAGAACCCTGAGGCGCTTTCGTTTCTCTACCGACTTTAGTTCTTCTTCGTCTTCTTCAGTGAATGCTCCCAAGGGGACAATCATGTAGAGCAACCCAAGAGATTTTACCTTCATTTGTTGGGCCCTCAACAGTATGCCGTGAGAGAACTCATGAATGACCACACCTGCTGCAAGAGCAATGATAACGTAGACCAAATACTCAAGAGGTAAAAGAGGGTTGATTCCAGGTATAACAAGTATCATCTGGGGGGTTGGAGCCGCTTCTGGAGAAATCTGGGAGTATACAGGTATAGAAACAATCACAAACACAACCAATCCAATCATTAGGATAAAACAAAGCACCACACTAATACTTCCGAAAATCTTCCAAAAGCGAGTGGGTTTTGCAAGCCTATCAAGCAGGTTCAAACCTCTCTTTGTTCTGAACATTAGCATAGGCCCAGCTAAAGAGATGTTGTACCTTTTCAATATTCCTTTTTTGGCAAGTATTGATACCAAGATAAGATAGCCAATCAGAATGGCCAGGAATATTAGCAAACCACCCAGGAACTCCATGAAAAGAAATCTATAAGCTCATTATTTATTAACTTAATGGAAGAGTAGCTCATTTGTATAACCCGAAAAAATGAGTGTGACTTGCTAATTTGACGGGATTATGTTCAAACTCTTTAGGCCGTGTTCTCCACCAGGGGAAAAGAGGACAGCAAACGATTTATGGGGTTCTAAAAAATGAGAGAGAGAATTTTTAACTGAAGAAGAGGGTTTATGCCTTTAAGTCATTATACGCATAGGCCATTATAATGTACATCCAGGTCGATACAAAGATAGTGATTACAGCATAGGGAATCATCAGACCAAGGAGATATCCTGTTCCCAAGCCCAAAGAAGTTGGCAATCCAATTAGGAGTCCATAAAGAGCACCTATAATTAGACTAGGTATCAATAGTATCAAGAGTGTAAACAAGTAATTTTTCTTTCCAGTTTCCCAAGATTTACTAAATCCTGCCAACGCTTTCAGGTCGTCCATTATTATTGCGGGAGTAATATAATAAAAGAGGACCGAAATCAAGAAAATCACAGCTATTCCAACTATTGTTCCTATTGTTATTGCAACAGAGCTACCTGTGAATGCAAAAGGTATGATGATTGCCATCATAATTGCCATTAGTATCACCACAGCCAGCAGATTAGCACCCAGCATTGACCAGAATTTGTGATATGCAAAATGAAAAGATTCCTTAAAATTCAGCTCCCTTTTTTCTAGCCTATCCTTGACCATTGAGGGATACATACCATAGATAAGAACGCTTAGCACTGACGCAATTACCGCTAATGCAAGCACTACGGGCAAATACCATCCTGGCGGGGCCACCGCCCCGGTTGGGATAACTCCAGTTATTGGGACCCCTGACACAAAGGTTAAACCTAAGATACCCATGCCCAATACAAGAGGCGCTATCATGGGTAAAACAAATTTTGGCCTTTCTTTAAGCATTCCAAAAGATTCCAAAAGAGCTTCTTTGACTTTCATGAGACAATATATCTCTTGTAAGTATTTAAAGCTTTCTTGGATTCAAACCATCCTTTTCCAAGTTTTAAACTAGTTTAAAACAATTCCTTTTATGTTCTTCAATTATACTATTATCGTTGCCTTGGCCGTGGAGCTGAGGCAAAGAGGATAAAGAAGGAAGAGGGAAGATGAACGGAAAACTGAAAAGTAAAAAAAGCAAAGCAATTTTGATTGCTGTTCTATTGGCAGTTGGAATTGCAGCAAGCGTTGGGTATGTTATGTATCGATCGGAGCAACTCAAAATAACTGAAGAAGCAGAAAAAGGGAGGGAGGGGGCTAGGAGGTCGATACCAAGGATAGCTGTGGCACTGAGGACAAGAAATTCTCAACCGCTATTCATAGAATACGATAAAAAAACTCAACAGGTGACACTGACTGATAAAAGAGGCAATCAGATGAACTTCAGTTTGAAAGAAATAAAATCGGAGAAACCCGTCTTTATTAGATGGATAGGCGCAAAACCTGTGCTTGCCACAACGCTAACGGAGAGAGAGATAATGAGATACTGTGAAATAAGCCTGGATGAAAAGTATACTCGCGAAGAGAAAGGTAAGGCAGGGCAAATAGCATTAAATGAGCCGCGGGTGAAAAAGATTATCAGCGGAAAAGAATACAAAATTCAGGGGATAACAGGAACTTACAAACTAGAGGGATCAAAAGCAATAAAGACTGATGTGCTACTGGTGGGCATAGTTATCCCAGAACCGGATAGGACGAGCATCTACAGAATACATGTCGACCTAAATGCAGGGAAGGTTGAAGGTATAGTGCCCCTTACACTAGAGGTAATGAAAGAGAGGCATATCAGGAGCGTGCAAGATTAGGACAGAATGCTCCTGCTTCCCTCAACCACGCTATAGCAGGACTAACTTTTGAGGGAGAAGGGGGAAATGCTAAATCCAAAAAAAATCGATGCTCTAAAAAGGTTGAGAGAGCGAAACGCGCCAAACAAAGAGATATGTAAGCGATTAGGAATAGGTAGCTCAACCCTGGCAAAATGGATCAAGAGGTTAGGTTTGCCAAACAGGTATGAAGAGGAGAGGGAAAGAAATCTGAAAGAGATCT
>DUKC01000078.1 GCA_013329495.1 Thermoplasmata archaeon | reverse complement strand
AATCAATTACTGGATAAGCCTAAGAAGGTCACATGCTGAGATAAAATGCATCACATGCTAAAGGAGATCTATGAACAGCCTGCTGCCTTAAAAGAAACACTTGAAAAAGCACCAAAGGAGATCGAAGATGTTTACAAGAGGCTTGCTTTTAAACCTCGCACCATCTACTTGGTCGGGAGTGGCAGTTCATATTATTGCGGAAGAGTGTTCTCTTATCTGTACGAGTTCTTAACGAAAAAAAAAGCCATCTCATGTTATTCCTTGGAGTTTGCGAAATACACCAAGGATATTGTCACGACAGACGACTTGGTTTTCTTGCTCTCTCAATCTGGAGAAACAACTGATGCTGTTCAAGCAGCCAGGGCTTCGAAAACAACAAAGATAGCGATAACCAATGCTTTCGATACCACACTCGAAAAGATGACTCAGTTCACCATACATTCCTATGCGGGGCTAGAAAAGAGCATTCCCTCAACAAAATCATTCACTTCTATGCTTGCGGTTCTAGCTCTTCTAGCCTTACCGCTGACCAAAGCAAAGCTGAAGAAGAAGCTTTTTGAGATCCCGGATCTGCTCAAGCAATCGTTAGACAACAATGCAGAGGCATGCAAATCGATAGGAAACCACTTCGTAAATGAAAACATAGTCGACATTGTCGGGGAGGGAGTGAATTACCCAGTGACTTTAGAAGGTGCGCTAAAAATGAAGGAAACTGCCCACATGCACGCGCAGGGAATGCCTGTCGGAGAGTATTGGCATGGCCACATTTCTTTGGTTAAGGACGGATATCCTGTTATTTTGTCGTGCCCAGGAAACGAAAAGAAAGAAAGCACCAAAAGGTTCATGAAAAAACTTTCAAGGGTGCGTGCCTATGCCCCAATAATTTCATTTGAGAATCTAATCAAACAACTCATAGACGAAGCCCCTTTGCTGTGCTTGCCAATCACGGAAGCGATTCTTTCACCTTTCCTGTCTGTTCCAATGTTCCAGCTCATAGCATACTACTCTTCTATAGCAAAGGGGCTTGATCCGGACAAGCCTGTTGGATTGCATAAAGTAGTAAAATGAGTTTGTGGTGAGTAAGGGTTTAGGCTCTATTGAAGTATAAATTAAAAATCCTTTAAAAAATTAAAAAATAAAAAATTGAGATGAATAGGAAATCAATATCCGCAATATGGATTGCTGTCCTGTTAATCGGAGCTGTACTATCAGGATGTGTGAAAGAAAAAGATGAAGCGACCTTGGAGCCAAGACAGAGAAATTTAACTGGGTATGTAAACCCATTTATCGGAGCAGATCAGCATGGCCATACCTTCCCAGGGGCTACTCTTCCCTTTGGTATGGTCCAACTAAGTCCAGATACCGGCATAGAAGGGTGGGACTGGTGCTCGGGATATCATTATTCTGATAGTTCAATTATGGGATTTAGCCACACTCATTTGAGTGGAACTGGTTGTGGGGATTATGGCAACATACTTTTTATGCCCCTCATTGGGAGGATCAAAACAGAGCCGGGTCCTAAAACAAACCCTGATGAAGGCTATAGATCAAGATTTGACCACGAAAGGGAGCTGGCTGAGCCGGGTTACTATTCTGTCTTACTCAAAGATTACGAAATAACAGCTGAATTGACAGCGACCAAGAGAGCCGGATTTCACAGGTATACATTTCCGAATTCAAATTCTGGTCATATACTGATAGATCTCTCTCACAGAATACGGGGGGAAGCTGTTCAGGGAGGGGTGAATGTGGTCAACAACCATACCATTGAAGGCTATTCTTACTGCGATCCGAAGGGAGGGGGATGGTGCGCATCTGGAGCGATGTACACAGTTTATTTTGCTGCTGAGTTCAACAAACCATTCAGCTCTTATGGTGTCTGGAAAGACAACAGGATCTATGAAGGGAGAGACAAAATAACAGGCCCAAAAATTGGAGCTTTTGTCGATTACAAAACGACAAAGGGAGAGCAAATTTTGGTAAAAGTTGGCATATCCTTTACCAGCATCAAGGATGCTAGAAAAAATCTTGAAGTGGAAATACCCAATTGGGGTTTCAATGAGGTGAGAAGTAAAGCCAAAAACGACTGGAACAAAAAGCTAAACAAAATAGATGTTGAGAGTGGGAGTGAAAACGACTTAACGACCTTCTACACTGCTTTGTATCACACGATGATCGCTCCCAACACGTTTAGCGATGTTGATGGTAGCTACACAGGCATGGATAAAAGGATTCATTCGAGTAGCGATCATGCCCATTACAACGTCTTCTCGATTTGGGACACGTTTAGGGCTGAGCATCCTCTGCTTGTTTTGTTAGAACCTGAGAAAGATTCTGAAATGATAGAATCTCTTTTGGACAAGTATGATCAAGGAGGATACCTTCCAATATGGGAGCTTGCAAGCAGCTACACCAACTGCATGATCGGAGACCATGCCACATCTGTAATTGCGGATGCTTATTTGAAAGGATTGGAAGGATTCGACATCGAGAAGGCATACGCTGCAATCAAGAAAGGGGCCATGGACTTGCCTCCCAAAGAGCACACGTTCAAAGGACGCGTAGGTTTGAATTATTACAAAAAGCTGGGATACCTTCCAGCAAATAGAGTAGGTGAATCTGTATCGAGAACCTTGGAGTACACGTACGATGACTGGTGTGTCGCTCAGGTGGCGAAAGCACTGGGAAAAACTGAGGATTATGAGTATTTCATGGGCAGATCCTTGAACTACAGAAACCTCTTCAACCCTTCCAATGGTTTCTTTCAAGGCAAAAAAGAAAAGGGTCCGTGGGTTAAACTATTTGATCCGCGCTACATAGGCGGAGATAGAGAACGCCTGTATACAGAGGGAAATGCATGGCAGTATTTGTGGTCTGTTCAGCATGATGTTCAGGGCTTGATAGACCTCATGGGAGGAGAGGGAGACTTCATTGAAAAGCTTGATCATTTCTTTAAACAACCGTCGATAATTACAGGTCCAGCTGTGCCTGATGTTACTGGCATGATTGGGCAATACGCGCACGGAAACGAGCCCTCCCATCACATTCCTTATCTTTATGACTACGCCGGTCAACCATGGAAAACCCAAGAAAGAGTGAGGCAGATAATGGATACATTATATCACGCAAATCCTGGAGGACTCTGTGGAAATGAAGATGTTGGGCAGATGTCAGCATGGTATGTCTTCAGTGCAATGGGTTTTTATCCAGCGTGTCCAGGAATGCCTGCGTATGCAATAGGAAGCCCTGTATTTGATAGAGTCACAGTTCATCTCGACGAATACTGGGGCAGCAATGAATTGATCATAACGGCAGAAAATAATTCTCCCAAAAACAAATATATTCAATCAGTAACTCTAAATGGTAAACCGCTAAACAAACCATGGATCACGCATGAGGATGTGGTAAACGGGGGAGTGTTGGTCTTTGAAATGGGACCTAGCCCAAACAAGAAGTGGGGAACCTAACCTAGGCGAAATTCATCTTCAACAGCAAAAGTTTAACTGGGGACCTGTATAACTACGAAGAGAAAAAGCAGAGCAGAAAAAAAAATGAGGAAGGTGTCGATCATACTGCTAGTTTGGATGATGATATTCCCAGCATTTTCTGGATGCATTGGAAAAGAAAAGGAAGACTTGACAGCAGAAGATATTGCTGCGAAAATAAGAGGAGAGTTTTGGTTTGCTTGGAAAGGGTATGAGAAATACGCATGGGGTCATGATGAGCTAAGACCTTTGACTCGCACTTATAGGGTTGGTATGAGGAACCACTTGCTATTACTATTATAGACTCGCTCGATTCGCTCTACTTGTTGGACTTCAAATCAGAATTCGAAAATGCTGTGAATTGGGTGATAAACAACATAAGCTTTGACAAAGACATCGACGTTCAAGTGTTTGAGACAAACATCCGTTTGCTTGGTGGTTTAATATCGGCTTACCAAATAAGTGGAGAAGAAGAGTTACTCATCTTATCTATCGATTTGGCAAACAGATTGCTACCAGCGTTTGACTCGCCAACTGGCATGCCCTACAGATTTGTAAACCTGAAAACTGGGAAAGTCAGTGGAAATACCAGCAATCCTGCAGAAATAGGAACTCTATCCCTTGAATTTGGAACACTTTCAAAGTTAACCAAAAATCCGGTCTATTGCGATAAGGTAAAGAATGCGGTTAAAGCTCTCTATGAGAGAAGGTCTGAATTAGATTTGGTAGGGTCTGGGATCAATGTAGATACTGGAGAATGGACGGATGAGACGTCTCATATAGGTGGTTGTATGGACTCTTTTTATGAATATCTTTGGAAATCTTGGGTTTTGTTTGGAGATAAAGAGTTTTTGGATATGTATGCAACTTGTATAGGTGCTGTGGAAAAGCATCTAGCGGAGGTATATGATGAAAGATTGTGGTACAAGCGGGTTAATATGAATACCGGTAAATTAATCAATAGACATTTTGGGGCACTAGATCTCTTCTTACCCGGACTTTTTGTCTCATCAAATCAAGTTTCTAGGGGTGAAAAACTTATCCAAAGTGGATATTATATGTGGAATGAATGGGGAATTGAACCAGAGTTGATAGATTACTCTACCATGAACGTGCTTAATCCGGGGTATGCTCTTCGACCTGAGTTAATGGAATCAACCTATCATCTGTGGAAGTTAACAGGCAATCCACAGTATAGAGAAAGAGGTTATACTTTGTTCGAGAGCATAGTCAAGGGCTGCAAATCTGATGTGGGATATGCACGAATAAAGGACGTAACAACAATGGAGAAAGAAGATTTGATGGATAGCTTCTTCTTTGCGGAGACCCTTAAATACGCATATTTGCTATTCGATGATTCTGGGCTAAACTACAATCTAACCGTGTTTAACACTGAGGCACACCCCTTTCTAATTGTGAGAGACTAAGAATGAGAAGAGAAATATCTGCAATGTTGATTGTGAACCTATTGATAGCGACAGCATTCTCAGGCTGTATAGGTGAAATAAACAAAAGAGAAAAAATTGGAGAAGTTGAAATTTCAGATTTTTATGAAAAAATTAAAAACGCTCCTTTTCTTTCTTTTGTTGGATATAAAAATCCACAGCCAGATTCATTAACCTGTTTTGCCTCCCATTTGGAAGTTCACCTGCCATCAAAAGAAGGTATGATATATTCAGGTGTTCCATACGCTGCTCAAATAGAAGATTTTCGTGGAGGCATTTCTTTAGGTTATCCACTTGCGACAGTTTCAGTTAGAGTAGATGGAGAGATCATCGAAGGCCGCACTCAGGCAGATGGCAACAAGTATTATTCAAAAGATTATGAAGTCTCTTTTTATCCACACATGATAAAACAGACAATTCAGAAAGAGGGGTTCAACTTCACGACATTCACTACCTTTGGTGAGAAGAGAGTAATATACGTTAAGACGATTATAAGAAATGAGAAAGAAAACAAAATCAAAATTGAACCAGTTGTGGAAGGAGCAACTTCTTCACAAACCTTTTTAGAAAAAAGCGGGGTAGACTTAGCAAAAAATGTATTTAAATACAAAACAAATCTTACAGCTTCTTTGAGCGGAGGATCTGGTGTTTCTCCAGTTGTCTCAACTGTAATCCGACCTTCTTTTTCGATTGAAAAATATTCAACCTTAAATTTAAACAATGACCCAAATAAAACTCCGTTTTTGCTCGATTCTGCAAAATACAGATTGATTGGAAGTGCTAAAACACTTGAACCCAACGAAACGTATGAATTTGAATATGTGGTGGCTAGTGAATTTGACTTTGAAGATAAAGAAAATGAATTGATTCGAATATCAAACAAAGTTTTGTCAAAAGAATGGAAAGAAATAGAAGAGAGTGCAAAATCTTGGCATAATGAATGGTTCAAAAACGCTCCCGATCTCCCAGAATATCTTACTGAAGAAGAAAGGGGATACTACTATGGGGCAATCTGGACTTTGAGACACAATCTGTGGTATCCGAGAGAGAAATTCAGTTATCCTATTCTGTTTCCCTCTTTAGGATGGTACAACTCATTCTGGTTGTGGGATTCCTGTTTTCATTCTTATGCTATTAGAGAATTTGATGCAACAACAGCAGAAAATCAGATAAGGCAACTGTGCGAAAGACAAAACCAAAAAACTGGAGAAATCTATAATTTTTATACCTCTTTAGGTCACAAAATTGACCCGCCAGTTTCTCAACCACCCCTTATTACGTGGTCTGCCCTAGCAATTTACAATGTGAGCAAAAATGAAGAATTCCTGGAAGACATCTATGATCCTTTGGTTAAATTTCACAACTGGTGGTACGGGCACAGAGACAGAGATAAAGATGGATTGGTTGAATACATGCACGTCTGGGAAACTGGTTGGGACTCATCCCCAAGATGGGATGTCTATCCCGGCGGTATTGGAAGCGCAACCCACAGGCACCCTCTCATACTCATCGGTATTGAAGCAATAGATCTAAACTGTATCTTATACAAAGATTGTTTGTATTTGGCAAAAATCAGCAAAATCATCGGAAAGGGAGACGAATCTCATTGGTTAAAAGAAGCGAAAAAAATCAAAGATTTAATTGAAGAAAATATGTGGGACAAAGAAACAGGTTTATATTATGATATAAATGTTGAAAATGACGAGATGATGAAAGTCAAAACCCCCGCATACTTTTTTCCATTGTGGGCAGGTTTTGTTTCAAAAGAAAGAGCGGATAGGATGATAAAGAACTATTTATTATCAGATGAGTTTTTAACTGTAATGCCTTTTCCAACCGTTGCAAGAGGTGAAGAATGTTATCTAACAGATGATTACTGGAGGGAAAATGTTTGGTTAAATATAGATTTTCTGATGCTTCAAGCGCTGCACAACTATGGATATGATAAAGAAGCGGATGAGATTGCAAGAACAATTATTAGCTACATTCCAAAAACACCAAGCATAGTCGAAGCATACAATCCTGAAAATGGAAGAGCAAGTGGTCATACGTCGTGTTTTGGTTGGAGTGCTGCGATGTATATAGAGATTTGTTTGCAAAAATACAAAGAAGATGTTTTGGGGGTGGAGAAATGAAAAAGATATCGATGTTTGCAATACTAATTGTAGGCTTGTTAATAATTACCCTGTTCTTGGGTTGTGTAGGTGAAAAAGAGGCGGGTTTGAAGCCCTATCAAAACCCTGAATTATCGATTGAGCGAAGGATTGATGATCTGCTCGGAAGAATGACACTGGAAGAGAAAACCTGTCAAATGGCTACGCTCTACGGGCTTGGCAGGGCATTGACTGACGAACTTCCTACGGGGGAATGGTATGATAAGATATGGAAGGATGGAATAGCCAACCTAGACGAGCATCTCCAGGGTGCACCTCCCACTGAGTACTCATGGCCTCCGGCAAAGCATGCTGAAGCTCTAAACGAGGTACAGAAATTCTTTATCGAAGAAACGCGATTGGGAATACCGGTGGACTTCTCAAATGAGGGGATACACGGAGTTAAAAATGAAGGCACCACTTGCTTTCCAGCACCGATAGGAATGGCCAGCATGTGGGATGTGGAATTGGTGGAGAAAATTGGTCATGTCACCGGTAAAGAAGCCAAAACTCTTGGCTACACTAACATATATGCTCCTATTTGCGACCTCGCTAGGGACCCGAGATGGGGAAGAACAGGTGAAACATTTGGAGAAGACCCTTACTTAGCTTCGCGACTTGCAGTTGCGATGGTCAAAGGGATTCAAGCTGAAGGTGTAGCATCAACCTTGAAGCATTTTTGTGTGTATAGCATACCAAAAGGGGGGCGCGATGGTTCAGTCAGAACAGATCCGAAGGCCCCCCTAAGAGATGTAGAGAATATCTATTTAGTACCTTTCAGGGCAGCCATTAGAGAAGAAGGCGCGCTTGGAGCAATGTGCTCATACAATGATTATGATGGAGTGCCGATTATTGGAAGTAAAGAATTCCTAACAGACAAACTCAGGGAGAAGTGGGGGTTTAAAGGATATGTGGTTTCGGATAGCGGCGCAGTAGAAAAACTCTGGGATTTCCATCACACCGCAGCAACCTATGAAGAGGCAGTAAAGTAGGTAGTTGAAGCTGGCTTGGATGTACGGACCGCGCTGGGGGAGTACGTCCAACCGGACATGTACGTAAATGCCTTGAGAAAACTAGTAAGAGAAGGGGAACTTTCCACCGAAGCAATCGATGAGAGAGTTAGAAACGTCTTAAGGGTTAAGTTTCTTTTAGGGCTGTTCGACCATCCATACGTAGAAAATCCAGAGTACGCTAACGCTGTAGTGCACTGTAAAGAACACGAGAAGTTAGCTCTCAAAGCATCCCTCGAATCTATAGTGCTTCTAAAGAATGAAGGCAACCTTCTCCCTCTAGATAAAAACATAAATTCCATTCTTGTTACTGGACCTAATGCAAATGAAAACCGTGATGTGTTGGGCAGTTACGGACCTCTAAATGTTGAAATGATAACTGTGCTTGAAAAAATTGAGAGCAAGGTCTCACCAAAAACCAAGGTCAGGTATGCGAAAGGTTGCGATCTTGTAGATGAGAATTGGCCTGAGAGCGAGATATTTCCCCATTCGCTCACAAAAAACGAAAAAGCTGATATTCGAAAGGCTGCACGTATGGCTAAAAGAGTAGATGTAGCAGTTGTTGTTGTCGGGGGGTCTAGCAAAACGTGTGGCGAGAGTCGTTCCAGGACCAGTTTTGATCTTCCTGGAGCTCAGCTAGATTTGGTCAGGGCACTATACGAGACCGGAACTCCAACAGTTGTTGTATTGTTAAATGGGCGCCCATTGACAATCAATTGGATAGACAAGAACATCCCTGCAATTGTGGAAGCGTGGTATCCCGGAGAAAAAGGAGGGCAAGCAATTGCAGACGTACTTTTCGGGGACTATAATCCGGCTGGAAGATTACCAATAACTTTTCCGAGAACAGTCGGCCAAATACCCATAAACTTCCCTCATAAACCCGGCACTCAGGGCGAAGGTAGATGTAGAGTCTCGGGCGTATTATACCCCTTCGGATATGGGCTCAGCTACACCCAATTTGAGTACAGCAACCTCAGAGTGAACCCAGAGAAGATAGGCCCAGCTGGAAAAGTTGAGATTAGTGTGGACGTACAAAATGTCGGTGGCCTTAAAGGAGATGAAGTAGTTCAATTATACCTAAATGATGTCTTAAGCAGTGTGACAACACCTGTCAAAGAGCTCAAAGGTTTCAAAAGGATAACACTTGAGTCAAATGAAAAGAGAATAGTGGAATTTACAATTATGGCGGATCAACTATCCCTCCTCAATATTGATATGAAGCGAGTAGTCGAACCTGGAACTTTTGAGGTTATGATAGGCGGCTCATCTGAAGACATCCGATTAAAAGGTGGCTTTAAAGTAGTGAAATAAGAGAAATTCTGAGGAGACTATAGAAGAAAAGAGCAATATTATATTAGAGAATAAAAAAGCATGAAAATGAAAAAGGAATCGCTATTCGCAGTATTAATTATAGGATTGCTAACAATGACAGTGTTTGGTGGCTGTATCCGAGAGAAGAAAGTTGAAAAAATGATAGGCAAAGAGTTTATTGGAGCAAGAACAAAAGTTGATGGAAACCCGCACCACGTAACTTTTGATAAGTATAGTTTAATAATAGATGGAGAGAGGGAATTCATAATAGGGGGGGAATTTCATTATTTTAGGCTGCCTTCTGTTAAACTTTGGAGAGACATCCTAACCAAAATCAAGGCCTCTGGATATAACACAGTTAGCATATATTTCTATTGGGGATATCATTCTCCCGCAGAAGGGGTCTATAATTTTAGCGGGATTAGGGATATTGAGCTTTTGCTGAACCTATGCGAAGAAATTGGTTTATACGTGGTCGCCAGACCCGGCCCATATATATGTGCGGAAGTAGATGGCGGTGGTTTTCCAGGATGGTTGTTGGCAAAAGGGAGTGACGTTTTGTTAAGATGTCAGTATCCTTTACCAATAATTCAAGCACCGATTCTGGGAAAATATTCAAAAAAATACATGGAATATTGCGAACAGTGGTATGCTCAGATAGTCCCTAAAATTGCAGAGCATCAAATTACGAAAGGAGGATGCGTAATTGCATTTCAAATAGAGAACGAATACCCTCAGATAAATGGAAACAAGCAATACATGAGAGAATTATACGATATGGCAAGGACGTATGGAGTTAACGTTCCAATATATCACAACGACCTCGCGGACTTGGGAAGTTGGGCCGACTCGGTGGATATATATGCCACAGATATGTACATTGCCACTGTGCCAGGCAAAGAATGGGATTCATCCACCTTTGCATCTAGATTAGATGAACAAGAAGAAACCCAGAGAAAATGGGCTAGAGAAGAGCCTTTATTCTTAGCAGAATTTCAGGGAGGGTGGTTCGATGGGTGGGGAGGTGTTGGATACGATGAAAGAAGAGATTGGCTAAATGAAAAATACTACAATATTATAGACAAATCACTGATCGCTCAGGGGTTTACAATATATTCTCATTACATGTTTTACGGAGGCACAAATTGGGGGTACTGGATGAACCCTGAGGTTTACACTTCTTATGACTATGGGGCTGCGATCTATGAGTATGGGGGAATTTCGGATGAATATTATGCAATGAAAAATATAGCAATGCTGGTTGACGCTTTTAAAGATGCTTTTGTTAAAACTGTTAAAACAGAAAATGCAGTTAGCACATCGAACAAAGATGTCCTATACAAGGTGAGAACAAATGGAGAAACCTTGCTCATGTTTTTGAGAAATGCAGATCAAAAAAGAAAACTAGAAACAAAGCTCACCTTTGAGGTAGATGGCAAATCCTACACGATTCCTAGAATGGAAGGCACTCAAATTGTGCTTCCAGAACGGTCTATGAAAATTTTGATGGCGAATTATCCATTTGCCGATAATAAAGTGAAATTGATCTACTCAACCTCAGAATTTTTGACAAAGAAAAAGGTAGGGGATAGATGGGTTTGCGTTATTTATGGCGATGAAGGGTCAGATGGGGAAACCACTTTCAAATTTTCAGGCCAGCCAAAATTTGAAATAAGAGACGGTATAGATCTAAAATGGGACGATGAAGACAAAGAATTACAGTTGAATTACAAGTATTTGAAAGGAGATCAACACGTTGTCCTCAAAAAAGATAATACAGAATTATGTCTGGTTATAACTACGAATGAGCAAGCGAATAGGTTCTGGGTCGTTGAATCGGATAAAGAGGCGTGGGTGATAGGTGGACCTTATTTGACAAGAGGCTTAATTTCATACGGTAAGTCTGCGGAATTAAACGTGGAAATAGACAAAGATTCGAAGATTGTGGTTTTTTCGCCGAAAGATGGCTGCGGAAAATTTGGGAAGGACGACATTACAAAAAGCGTTAATTTGGGAGTCGAGAAAACAAAGAGATATAAAATCCCAGAATTGGAAAACTGGAAATACAATGGAGGAAGCCCTGAAATATTACCTCATTTTGATGATTCTGACTGGATTGGTATAGGAAAAGATGAAGCCATGGCAATGGACAAACATGGATTTCATTGGGGTTATACCTGGTATAGGGGATATTTTAACAGTGGGGCTAAAAAAGATTTGACCCTTGAAATAGATGCAAGGCATTGCTATAACGCCTATATAAATGGGAAATTCGTAGGAAAACACGACACATTCAATCAAGATCAGCAAGCTGCAGGTGTTGGGCCAAATGCTGCAAATGGGCCTAACTTTCCAGATAGAGCAAGATTTACCATTCAATCAAGCGATTTGAAAAATGGGAAAAATGTTGTATCAGTACTAACAGAAAGTTTGGGTCATAACAAGAATTTCGGTGCGGTAGCAGATGCAAAGAATCCGAGAGGTATAATTTCAGCAAAAGTCAAAAGCGGATTTAGAGAAATCCCGGTCAAGTGGAAGATTCAAGGAGACTTATATGGAGAAAGGATGGGTTGGATGGAGTTAAAATTTGATGACACTGATTGGGAAGACGTTACTTTGCCTCACACTCCTTCCAATCAGCCTTGTACGGGTTGGTATCGTGCACAGTTCGAGCTTAGCATTCCGGACGACTTATCTTTGCCTTTGGGCGTGATTATAGAAGGCGCTCACAGCAAAGCGAACGTATATCTCAATGGATACCTTTTAGGAAGATATTGGAACGAAAAAGGGCCCCAGCACAAATTTTACTTGCCCGAGAGAATATTGAATACTAGAGGAAAGAACGTTTTAACTATAGAAGTTTGGAATAGAGGAGAAGATGCGGGGCTTGGAAAAGTCTACTTAGAGCCATTTCAACTAACCCAAAAAATTAAGATAGAGTCAAAAAATTCATAAAATTTAAGGTCAAAATTTGAAATGAAGAAAGGCTTCTGTTTATATCTAAACTTTTGAGCGTTTAAACTCATGCACGAAAATCTATAGAAAAGAAGAGATAGAGCTTGGATTTGGTTGAATTTCTAGCCTCTCATAGATATAGGGCTTCCGATTTCTCTTGAAAAATGATTTTTCTTTTTATTTATCCTAGACAAAAATAAAAGATAATTTAATAAACACAAGTTTCCTATTATTTGAAGCCTATGATTGAAGAAGTAAAAAATTTGCAAGTGTTGAAGACTCTCGCACTTGAAGGTGCAATAAGCGTACCTGTTCAGATTACTTATACCCAGCTGGCTAACCTCTTGGGAACCTCTCAACAGACCGCCTCCAAAATGCTTTTGAAACTTGAGAAACTGGATTACATCTGGAGAGAACGGCGAAGCAATTCACAATACGTCCTTATTACAGAAATGGGTAGGGGTGCGCTTAAGAAAGAATACAGATCTTATCGTCAGCTAATTGCAAACTCTTCGAGAATTGAGGTGAAGGGAAAGGTCATAACAGGTGTGGGAGAAGGAAAGTACTACGTGAGTCAATACAAAAGTAAATTTGAGGAAGTGTGCAAGTTCTCGCCCTATTTCGGAACACTAAATATCAAGGTTGAGGAAAGAGAACTAGAAAAGCTAGAAATTTTAAAAAATGCAAAGGACTTGGAACTAAAAGGGTTCAAAAAGAAGGGACATTCCTTTGGTCTGGTCAGGTGTTTTAAGGCAAAAGTAAGGAACGTGCCTTGTTGGGTCGTTATCCCTGCTCGCACACGCTATGAAAATGTGCTAGAGATTGCATCGCAGCATTATCTAAGAAATAAGCTAAAAATCACTGATGGTCAAGAAGTAAAGGTCTTGATAGAAATAGCTTGAGTTTTTTATGATTCAAAAATAGAAATTCTTCATTAGGACTAATGGTTTTTATATTAGTTGAAAATTATAAAATTATATGCAGTGTAAAATCATTGCAGTGATACTGGCAATAACAATGATCTTGTCCTTAGGGTTTGGATGTTGTGTTGAAAAGAAAGAGGCTTCGGAATCGATGCCACCAATTCAAAAGTCAATACCTGTTGTTGACCTCCATTGCGATAGTCTGCTTGAGATAGTGGATAAGGGCAGAAACCTTTCCATAAGAAGCGATAGAGGACACTTAGACGTTCCGAGAATGAAGGAAGGAGGAGTGGAGGTCCAATGTTTTGCTGTATGGATATCGCCCATATATTATCCTAACAGGTCATTTGAAAGAGCAGAAAAGATAACAGATGCCTTTGAAAAATTTGTTAAAGAAAACAGGGGAGTTGAGCAAGCATTTAACTCTAAAAACATAGCAGAGATAAATGGGCAAGGAAAGATAGCAGCTATTCTGGTAATTGAAGGGGGTAGTGCTCTAGAGGGCAAGTTATCAAATTTGGATTATTTTTATGATCTAGGTGTTAGGTACATAACTCTCACTTGGAGCTACAGCAACCAGATAGCCGATGGAGTTTATGAAAGATTCCCTAAATCACGAAAGTCAAATCAAGGATTGACAGAATTCGGAAAAGAGGTAATTAAAAAGATGAATGAGCTTGGAATTTTGATAGACGTCTCTCATATGTCAGAAACTAGTTTTTGGCAAGTTGTAAACTGTAGCAAACAGCCTGTTATAGCAAGCCACTCGTCCGTGTGGGAACTGTGCAACCACAAGAGAAATTTGAAGGACGGTCAAATAAAAGCAATAGCAGAAAAAGGGGGAGTAATAGGAATTAACTTTTGCCCTTCTTTTCTAAACGAAAGTGGAAAAGCGACTTTGGAGGATGTTGTAGAGCACATAAACTACGTTGTCGATCTGGTTGGCGTTGATTATGTAGCTATCGGCTCTGACTTTGATGGCATAGATTCTACGCCTGCAGGATTGGAGGATATTGTTTGTTTTCCGGCATTGACACAGAGTTTGCTTGAAGAGGGTTATTCAAGGAATGAGGTTGAGAAAATCATGGGAGAAAACTTTCTTAGGGTGTTCAAAGAAGTGTGTGGCTAAGGAGATTTTGTAGGGCTTTGCTGCCTAATCAAGTCTTTAGAGTACTTCGTATAAAACCTTAAGTATAGTCAAAGGGTAGTAATAATCAAAGAGAATGAAACAATCAGAGTTGGATCGGGAAAGATTAGTAAAACAACTAAAAAATCGAGGCTACATAAGTAGCCAAATGTTAGAGAAAGCGATGCTATCTATTCCACGTGAGAAATTTATTCCCGAGAATTTAAAATCATTTGCCTACCTTGACAATCCGCTGGAAATAGGTGAGGGGCAGACGATCAGTGCCCCTTCTATGATTGCAATAATGTGCGAGGCCTTGAATCTGAAACCCAAGTTGAAAGTTCTGGAAGTTGGAGCAGGGTCGGGCTATCACGCAGCGTTGGTTGCGAGAATGGTTGGGGATGAAGGACAGGTCTATTCGATAGAAAGAATAGCCAGGCTCGCAGATTTTGCCAGAAAAAACCTTGAAAAGGTAGGAATAAAGAATGTGACGGTGGTTGAAGGAGATGGATCGCTTGGGTTGCTTCAACATGCTCCATTCGACAGGTTCTATGTGACTTGCGCCGCACCCAAGGTTCCTTCGCATCTCGTTGAGCAGTTGGTTGATGGAGGGCGAGGATTGGTTCCGGTTGGCAAGTATCTTTCTGAATTAACTTTGGTCATTAAAAAAAGAGGCAAAGTGGTTCAAAAGAATTTGGGCGGTTGTGTTTTTGTTCCTTTAATTGGTATGGATGGTTTTGGAGAGTGAATTTGGGACGCCTTTTGGAATACTCATGCAAGAGTTAAAAGAAGTGGTTGCTAATTTTATATTGCACACAAAAACAAAAATGTGGTTCACAACATCAGACTCAAAATCTAATCAATGTTGTTTTGGGGAATATGCACGGCATCACAGCAATACTCTCCCCCATTGATGTTTTTATCCACACTTTTCCGGTTTGCTTACCCTTTTTTGTCTGCCAAATGAGCTATACAAAAACCATAGTGTTGTACCATGCATGAAACAATGATCCCGGGGCTATGCTTCTCGTTCTTAAGTACAAATAACCCATCAGCAACCCAAATATTGCTGGTCCGCCCAAGCATCCCGCGATTACAACCAATGGTTTGGCTCCAAACATAGCAACGTTTGCTGGGAAATGCCAGAGGCCAAACAAGATAGCCATTATGACCACGCCGTTTAACTTGTTCTTGCTAATTGCTTCTAAATGAGGCTGCAGTAAGCCTCTGAAGTAAAATTCCTCGACAAAGCCAACCGTGAAAAACATGTCAACAAAATCAAATAAAAAACCCTTGTTGAGGCGGGCTGTACCTGATGAAACAAAAGCACTAACAAACTCGGCACAGCTAAAAATGCACATCAACAACAATCCAAGCCACCAAAAGTGAATGCAGATTCCCATGTCATTGGAGCGATATTTAAAGAGCCGAAATAAAATAAACGGTATTAAAAAACCTATGAGTATGCCTCGTAAGGCTACAAAAAGTTTGGAAGTCAACTCTGCACTTCCAAGAAATAGGTTGTTCAAAGGATAGGGGAGCTGAGTTTTCCAACCAAAATGCCAATAACATGCACAAAGAATTAGGAATAGGAAGTAAAAGAGAAGGGTAATTAATCCAAGTTTTTGTCTTTTTATTTCTGGTTCAGGTGGTTTAAAATTTTGAGTGAATGTCCATATCACCATAGCAAAAATTACCATGCCCAGACACCCAACTCCGCCTACTATCATGCCGGAGTGACCTGATTGATACCACCCCACGTATTCGATAGAAAAAAAGGAAATAATTATAAAAATAACAAGCGAGGGAGTGTTCCTCAATGCAATAAAGAAATGTTTGATAGCCGAAGGAATCAGTTTGCAGAGTAAAACATTTATTTTTTCTGACAAAGGCATGCCTCTTAATCATGAGAAAGATATAAAAATCTATTTCCCTCTGTTCTTATAGGGTAACTATAATCTTTGTCAAAACAAAATATAGGATCTAGAGTCCCGCCTCCCGGATTTGAACCGGGGACATGCCGGTATCAGCCAAGGGTCTACAGCCGGCCACTCTATCCAGGCTGAGTTAAGGCGGGTGCTATCTAAAAAATATGCAAAACCGATATTTATTAGTTAGGTTTGATATTCTTGGTGGAGCTAATTTTGAGTAGTTGAGAAGAATGAGGGTTTAACCCTGTTTCGTAGGAATCAATGCAATCTCTTATCTTTTTTCCTTCCCACAAATCGTAAACCTCGCAGTCTTGCGAATTCAACCCGATTTTTGAAAAGTCTAAGCTTATTTCTTTTCTCCTGTTTCCCCAATTAAAAATTCCAACCACATGGGTGTTTTCATCTATTTTTAAATCCCATATCTCAGCTAATTGGGGAGTGAGCCCTATTGATGAGCCAAGTAGGTTAATTTTCAGAGATTCGTCAGGATGTTCAAAGAGGTCAAGAGGTTTTGCAGTTTGTTCTAGACCTGTTAAATTCAAAATTTCTTTATTAGTTAATAAATTCACTCTATCAGAAGTCAAGGAAGATAATTCATCTCCTAACATCAACACACCATTGGAGAATACATTCAGATTTACAATAGTTTTTGCCTCTTCCAAGCTTAATGAATGATATCCAACTAGGATAACATCTGGATCACTGTTGAACATCTCTCCATTCATGAAATATCTCGTAGCCACGTTTCTTGCTTCCCACTTGACAAAAGGCCAGATTAATATGTCGATTCCCAAGATTCCGTAACTTATATCTGGTCCTACTCTGTATCCGTTTGCAACTCCAATCACTGGCAATACAGGAGCACCACAAGCTAGAATATAAGTATCATCGCCAACACTTTTTCGAATAATTTTTAACCCTTCTCTCAACGCTTTAACTCCGGTTGCGGATTTATCCCAGTGAGTTCCTTCATAAGCCCCTACAAATAAGAAATCGAGCTTCAGATAATTAAATCCCCACCCTTTTATTTCAGTAAAAAGATTTGTGAGCCATTCCTGCACTTCAGGATGGGTTGCATCTAGGCATAGATGCGGAGAACCAAAAATGTTTGGAAAGGAGCCAGCATCTGCCTTGTATTTTATATAATCGCCTTCTCCATCTTTTAAAAACCAATCTGGGTGCTCTTTTACCAACGGCAATTTTTCGTCTACCAAGAAAGGAGCGAGCCATAAACCTGCCTTAAAGCCCAAACCATGCAACTCTTCTGCTATTCCTTTCATTCCAGAGGAAAACTTGCTATTGGCTTCCCAGCATCCCCATGCTTTCTGCCAGCCATCGTCTATTTGAATGTACTCATAGCCTAAGCCTTTTAAATTTTCCTTTATAAACCTTGCATTCTTCAACACGTCTTCTCTGTCTACCTTATCAAAATAACAACACCAAGAACACCACCCTTTAGGCGGTGCATCCTGTGGTATTGCATGGTTTATTTTTCCTGCTATCCTCCCCCACTCTTCTAGAGACTCAAAAGGCTCTTTTGAAAAGCCAACATATATCTCTTCTGAACAGACAGAGTGGCTGGGAGGCAAACTTATTTTTTCTCCTTCTCCGCCGCATTGAGCCCACCAATGGAAATCTTCTTTCTTTAATTCATGATTTAAGGAAGTTTTCCAGGTAAGGGCAGTTAACGAACCTGATGTGAAGGAAAAACAGTTACTGGGATCAACTAACGATTGAATCCACCAACTTTTTCCAAAAGAGTCCTTAGAAATACTTCTTATCCCTGTGTATTCCCAAGATCCGTATCCGTCTAAAAGCATTCTCCAGCAAGAGGGGGGAGATTCCAATTCCATTGCTCCATTGAGTCTTGGATTAACTTCAAGGGGCCTAAATTCAGTCACCAAAAGGCTTTTGTCGAGTGTGTTTTTTATTTCAGATTTTAAAATTACAAAGTCTTTGTCTTCATACACTTTTATTTGAATAACAAGAGTTGGAAGCTCCGAAGATGCAAGAATTAGCTCTACCTCTTTTCCTTTCCCGATTTCATCTTCTATGATTTTTTCTTTCCATCTTCTCTTTTGGTAATCTCTGGAATAAATTCTTTTTTCATTGACTGTAACGCTAGAGACAGCATTTTTGATTTTGCCGATAATATTTTTCATTTCAAGGTCAAATGACCCAAGACCAAAATTGTATCTTAAAGCCAAATAGGGATTAGAAATCCTTAATCCTTCTTCCGACTCTTTCACCACAACCTTGTTTATTCTTTGTTCTTCTTTCATTTCTACACACCCACTAAAAACATTAGCTAAAATGATTGCTAGGATAACTATTGCAACTTTTCTTAAGGGTGGCATATTTATTGATTTGATCCCTCTTTTTTTAGTTTTTCGAGTAACTTGCATGCTTTACAGGTATCCTGAGAAGTAGGCTCTCCACACTCAGAGCATGAGTTGAGTTTTTCAGAGCTGTACTTTTGAAGTAAAATGTCTTTGATCGAATCATAGCTTTTAACTAGTGAGTAACTTATGCCAGGTTTCTTGGATTCCAAGAACTCTAACACGTTCTTAAAGTTTTTTCTGAAAGCACGAATTGAATACGGGCAATTTTTGGGATGAATTTTTATATAGTTTAAGGAAGCATAGAGCATAACCTCAGCCTTTGGCACAATCCTCAGCGGCATCATTCTTGGTATAAGACCAGGCTGAACTTCTGAGTGTGGACCCAATCTTGCTAACCTTTCTACATTAGCTGTGATCCAATTCATAAGAATCGTTTGAGCGTTATCATCCAACTGGTGGCCAGTTGCTAATCTTGATGCTCCCAATTCCTTTGCCTTTCGATTGATCAACCATCTCCTGAATACGCCACAGTAGGTGCACTCGTTGTAGCCATTCCTAATTTTGGAGATTTCGTCAAGAGTATATCCAATTTCTTTTTTAAAAGAAAGCAGATGCCAAGGAACATTCCATTCATTGCAGTATTCTGACGCGGTTTTTAGAGTCAAGTTGCGATATGCTTTTATTCCCTCATCCACAGATATTGCGTGCAATTCAACATTCGACCTTTTTTCTATTAGCTTGGCAAGCATTTTTAGAGTGACCAGGCTATCAACACCTCCCGATAGAGCTACCGCAACTACTCCCTGGTTTGGTAATTTTCCCTGTTGCCTTATTGCTCGCTTAACTCGAGCTTCAAAGTACTGC
>DUKC01000168.1:489-9602 GCA_013329495.1 Thermoplasmata archaeon | reverse complement strand
GTGTATGTGGAATGACAGCAGTCTATCCTCAATTCCTGGGATATGTGTCTGAACTACTTCAACCACTTTGCTATATCTAGAGCATCTCAAAAAGCTTTGTCTTTCTATTTTCTCTCTTTTTAACTCTTTAACTCTTCCAAAAAATCTTTCAAGCTCTTTTTGCGATATAATTTGCGTCCCTTAGCTCCAGTTGATACTTATTCCTAGCGGTTTTTATTCTTTCACTTTTCTTCCAAAAGTCAAATAGCCCGTGTGCCCCAGCATGTGGAAATTTGGCCGAGTTCCTCTTTCGCCCACCACCATCTCCCTCTGCAGGTTTTCAAGAGAACGAATTTCAATGAAGGGGTACTTTCTCATTTTTTTGACGACGTCCTCAAGCTGAGAAACGAGAGGTGTGTAGGCACAGAGATACCCCCCGATTTTAAGAGACTCCCAAGCATTTTTCACCGCGTCACATGGGTTTGGGATGTCTAGGATTACCGCGTCCAAATCTCTTTCGCTAATCCCTTCTGTGACATCCTTTAGATTCATTGACACCCTTTTCTCCAGGCTGACTCTCTCCAGATTACTTTTTGCAGATTCTAGGATATCTCCTCTCTTCTCGTAGGATATTACTGTCCCATTTGGCGCTACTTGATTGGCAAGTGCGATGGTCAGAGCGCCTGAGCCGATCCCAGCTTCAAGCACGCTGTACCCGCTTCTAATTCCACAGTAAATGCATATCAACGCCGCGTCTTTCGGCAGAATAATCTGGGTCCGCCTTCTGATTGTCTCAATCTCGTCTACTATCGATGGTGGCAGGATCCAGTGGGTACGCGACTCAATTTGAATGCGAGAGCCATAGGGTTTGCCTACAAGCTCCTGCAGGTCCACAAAACCCAAGTGCCTAATCTTTTTTACTTTATCTCCTGCCATTACTGTTCGTTTCTTTCCTTTCGAATCTATTAACACCACACTCTCTCCGCTTTTAACTTTCATTTTATCACTACTTCCAACCTTGAATTCACTTTTTTGGTTAAAAAGTCTACCCTCATAAATTTTTTTATCAGCCGTTGAATGGTTTTTGCATGTGCAGTCCAATCTCTAATCAACACTTCTGAGGCTCCTTCCCTTGCAGCCAAAGCCATGTATGGCAACAACTGATCAAAGGCGTGAACATCCACGGTCGCCCCTGCGTCAATCTCCTCCAATAGGTCCTTGCCAGCCAGATAACCAACTCTTTTTGCAGGTAGTCTTTTCTCCCCCAAAGCAGAGCTTCCCAATATAGCTTCGTTGGATTTAGCCCACAACACTACTCCACATCCCGGAGAAAAACTTTTGCCACTCTCCATCTCTATCTCAGGAGTTTTCATTTTACTCCTTAAAACGGTTTGCGAGGCACTTTTTCCAATTCTCTCAGCAATATCAAAAGGCAGGGAGTCTGAAATATTGATCTTTCCCTCGAACTGAAATTCTCTCGCTTGGACTATCCGTAGTGGTTTTAATGTTTCGACAGGTTCAATTTCGACTCTCACTTCCCCTCCCCCTTTTGGAAAGTATCCTCTTCTTTCAACCCCTGCTGAAACCCTCGCACCCATCTTCGAAAGCAATGGGATGAAAACATTAGCAAAATAATCCCAGGGGGGAGAATATGGGACATCGGTTCCTCCTTTGATTCGCAAACGAACCTTCTCTTCAGCGAACATGGCAGGCAGACAGCACGCTTGAAGAACAAGTGTTACACTCCCCGCTGTTCCTACGTCAAATCTAAGCTCTCCTCCCCCAATCCTGCCAGGACGGAAAATAACCTCACTTGATCCTAGATCCAGCCCCTCAACCTCCGCATTTGTCAACTCCTTTACTGAATTTATTGCTGCAATGTGCTGCGGTCTCAGCCCCGGAGTTCTTCTCTTTACTCTTATGTTTTTGACCCTGATTGGCGTTTTGGTAAGTGCCGAGAGAGCCACGCTTAATCTCAAAATTTGCCCTCCCCCCTCTCCATAAGATCCGTCAACAACTAGCATTGTTCTTTTCTCCTTTATATCCTTCCCGTTATGCTCCGCAATGAATCACAGTTTTTTTGCGATCGATAGAATGAGTTCCAGAGCGGCTTCGCAGGCAAGCTCTTTGTTTCCGAACCTGTCGGACTCAAATTTGTGTTTCTCAACTTCCACTTCGCCTTTGTACGACCCTGCCACAAAAACCAGCCCCACAGGCTTTTCTGCGCTGCCTCCAAGGGGACCTGCAATGCCTGTCGTAGAAATTCCTATATCCGTTGCTGCCTGTTTTTTTATCCCTTCAGCCATTTCTTTTGCTACTTGCTCAGAAACAGCTCCCCATCTTCTCAGTGTTTCAGCTTTAACACCGAGCAGTTCTATTTTGGCTTCATTGTTGTAAGCAATGATGCCTCTATTGAAATATGTTGAGCTACCAGATATGTCTGTGATTAAACTGGAAAGCATGCCCCCAGTACAAGACTCGGCTGTGGATACAGTCAACTTTTTGCTTTTTAATATCTCAGAGACATGCAATAATAGCTCTTTTCTCATTGAATTCTAACTTTTTTAGAAGTTTTCCAATCCTTCTTATTGATGCTTTTTAGTCTTTCAACTCCCTTGATTTCTTCTATTATCCTGGCAACCTGGATCGGAACCAAGCTCTTCCATTCCTCCCCTGAAATCATTCTTCGTCTTATCTCCTTGCCTGAATAGATCTCTCTTTTGAGCATCTTGCAACTCTCGACTTCATAACTAGCCTCCTCAAACAAGTTTTTCGTTAGGGGATTGTTTGAAAGAACTCTGTCAAAACGAGGGCATAGTGATGCAACGTGGCTGGGCCAGATTGCATATCTATGGATATCCGGAATTGGAACCAGATAGTAATTGAAAATTCTCTCCTCATTAAAGCACTCATGAATCATCTCTTCCCTTTCGCCTGCTGTAAAAGGATTAGCTAACTTATGGCTTTCTTGTGTTGACCCTATTCCGATTATCACTTCGTTCTTCTTTGTCGCTTGCTTAACAAGTTCCAGATGGCCCTTATGGAATGGCTGGAACCTGCCAATGATCAAAACTCTCATGGGTTCATAGAACGAATTTCCATTATAAAGGTTTTTAGTTTTCAGATGGTGTCCATACCGCCAGAATGTCTTTGTTTCATATTGCAGATTAAACAAAATGTTTGTAGAGAGCACCTAATCCTACCTTTTTCAAGCAGACAAATTCGGACAAATCCGTCAATTATTTATCTGGCTGGAACTTTTCTTGCCCTCTCTTCTGATTCCAGGTCTATCCTTCCCACTATTCGAGAGGGTTCAAATTGTTTAAGCTGTTTCATAAATGCCATTTTTCCTTTTCCGGTCAACACGTTTTCGAGCACTTCTTTGAACGTTTTAACCGGTATAATCTTAATCTTTTTTTTGTCCTCTTCTTCCAAAAGCACATCCTGCATATTTGAGTGGGGTATGATGCTTTTTTTGAATCCCGCCTTAGCTGCGGCTTCGAGTTTTGCGGTTATCCCCCCCACTGGGAGAACATCTCCTCTTATTGATAGTGAGCCGGTCATCGCCATAGATTGATCTATTGCTACGCCACTCATTGCTGAGATCACTGCAGCGGCCACCGAAATTGAAGCAGAATCTCCTTCCACTCCTTCATAGGTTCCAACAAACTGAATATGAATGTCATGTGAGGACACGTCTTTTCCCATGTATTTTTTGATTAAAGCTGATGCGTTGAACACCGCTTCCTTCGCAATCTGTCCCAGCTTACCCGTGGCTATTATCTTTCCTTCAGCTCTTGATCCTGCGGGTGTCACCTCTGCAACTATTGGTAAAACCACCCCTGCAAACTCACTCATCGAGGGGTCCCCGCTCATGACTGCCAATCCATTTACAGTTCCTATCTGAGTGCCAGACGTGTGAAAGGATTTGTACAACTTCTTTTGTTGGATGAATTTCTCCACGACTTGCTGTTCTAGTGATCGCGCCATTACTTTGCCCTCAATTACAACTTTTCTGTCAACGATCGACTTGTTCCTATCCTTCGCGATATCACCTGCAACTCTTATTAGACCGCCCAACTCTCTGAGCCTCAAAGAGAGTTTGCCTTTCCTGCCTGCCCTTCTTTGTGCTTCATGAATGATCTCAGCAACCGCGCCCTTATCAAAAGATGGAATTTTATTGTCTTTCTTTACTTCTTGGGCCACAAACCTTATCAATTTCTTTCTGTTTTCCTCAGTGTCATCCATCGTAGAATTGACGTAGACCTCGTACCCATATCCTCTGATTCTAGATCTCAGTGCGGGATGCATTCCCTGAACTGCATCCAAGTTCCCGGCACAGACCAAAACAAAATCGCAAGGGACAGGCTCTGTTTTAACTAGCGCTCCCGCCGAATGCTCCGACTGACCAGTTATCTGAAACTTCTTTTCTTGGATTGCCGTGAGCAAATGTTGCTGGGAGGGTAGAGAAAGAGTGTTTATCTCGTCTATGTAGAGCACTCCCCTGTGTGCCTTATGAATCGCTCCCGCCTCCACCCTCTCATGTGCAGGGGTCTCCAAACCCCCTGCTTGAAACGGATCATGCCTAACATCACCCAGCAATGCACCAGCATGTGCGGCTGTCGCATCCACAAATGGTGGCTTGTCTTCAGAATTGTGTGATACAAGCAGCTTTGGTACCTCAATCGATGATTTTCTCCTTCCCAAAGGCCCCATAGCAAAAATGAAGTAGAGGAATATTGCTGCTATAACTCCAAACAAGATGTATTCAAAGTGACTAGTCGTAATGGCAATTACGACAGATATGCCCACTATAAATGCAACTATCATCAGCAAAAATGAAGTGCGTTCCTGTTCTTTCTTAGCTGCTTCCACTTTGTGAGTTTGTATTATTTTTTTTCCCTCCCCCATTGGCACAAATCTGATTTTCGGAGAATTTAGATCCTCAGAGTTGGGATACACCATAATATCTTCCAGTTCTTCTCTTGGCAAGAAAGATGTCATAGCCTGTGCAATCATCGATTTACCAGTTCCCGGATCACCTATCAGCATAATGTGACGTTTTTGCTGTGCCGCTTTCTTTACAACCTCAACCGCTCGGCCTTGACCTATTACTTGATCCAGCAACCGATCTGGAATCTTGATATCTTTAGTTGTATCAAATTTTTCTTTTTTGATCCATTCTGCAACTTCAGGCAAATCTTTATCCTTCTTCATCTGCATCCAACTATTTTTTAAATCCTTATCTAACCTTTTTGTTGTTTTTATTTCTAGTTCTCAATCCTGCTTACTTTTCACTCTTTTTTTTATCAATTCACTCAGGAGAAACAAAGGAATTAAAATCCTTTTTTTACACCCCTTTGCTAAGACTAAACAACCACACTTTTGATATTTAAAGTTTTCTAAACGTTTTGACTTTTAAACTGAGAGCCACCTCTCTTCAAAATCATCAGATTTTGGTGGTGGAGAGGTATCACAACGGTTCCACAAGAATAAGACAAAAAATAACAAAATTTAGATTTATACGCCGCCGGCAGGATTCGAACCTGCGACCACTCGGTTTCTGTACCAACCAGTTTTTTGTGGGGATGTTTTTTTACTAATCCTCATCTCAATCTCTGAAAATGTTGCCTTAAATTCGACAACAAGAACCCAATCTAGTGAGTCTTTCAGAGACCTCTCCTTTACTCTTTTCCGCGTGGTTTAACAGCCGAGAGCTCTACCACTAAGCTACGACGGCACAAGACCTTCATAATCGTACCAAATATTTAACTATTTTTATTTTGAACAAAATAAGTTGAGTTATCTCAGATGCTTTTCCTTGTTTGTAGGTTTCAAGCCTCAAATTATCATCCAATTATAACATTTATGCAGGCAATAAGCAAATTTTAGACCCAAACTGTTCTGCTTTTTATCTTTCAGTGACTCCAGATCCTTCATCTTTCGTCTCGCAAACCAACAATTTTAATCCATCTGAGCCCACTACCTTGATATCCTCTCCTCGGTCAATTTTGCCTTCGATTGATTTTGCCGTCCAGATCTCCCCTTCTATTCTTACCTGACCCTCAGGCACCAACGGTTCGACCACTTTCCCCAGCAATCCAATCATTCCTTCTTTGCCAACCCTAGGTTTTCTAAATTGAGGGTAAAAAATATAGAGTTTGATTGTAAGAACTACGGCCAAAGCCACGATTATGCTTCCATACACCCACCAACTCAAATCCATAAAATAGTGGATAAGAAGAATCAATGCAACGCCGATAGCTATTTCATCGAGAGACGATAACAGAAAAATCAACATTTTGTGCATAAAATTGTATATTGCACCTATTTATAAAAAGTATCTGTCGATCTTTCGATTGTATTCTGGCAGAACTTTCATTCAAAAATGACTTATCTTCCGCCAGCAGTCGGAGAGAAAATCAAAAACCACACTGACAACTTTTTGTCCTCAAACTCAAATCTTTATCAGCCAAAACTTTCAGTGCATGCCGTTTAATTCTCGGTCCTTTTTACGGTTGCACCTCTACGCTACTGTCTATTTTTGTATACTTGGGTTTTTTGATTTCGTATATTGGGTCTCGTTTCTTTGATTCGTCTAGGTGCACTGCTAAGATCTCTCCTACAAACAGATCATGGTCGCCTAAATTAATCGTCTTATACAACTTGCACTCTATGCTAAGATAGGCTTCTCTTAGCATTTTCGTCCCGATATATTTACAGTCTGCTAAGTCAAGACCCGCATTCTTAATTTTATCCTCTCTCATCCCACTGTGGGTTCCGCAATAATGCAGTTTTCTCCAATGTTCAAATCCCAAGAAATTGATCGCAAATTCCTTGTTGTCTTCTATAAGTTTGTGAGAGTACCTCGAAGGAGCCACCGATATTCCATATCGAGGGGGGATTTTGGACAAGGGCGTGTGCCAAGTTACTGCTATTGCATTGGGCTTTTTATCGCACGTGACCACAATGCTCATCTTTGGATATGTTAAGCTTACAAATTTAGAAAGTTCGGTCTCTTTTTTCATGTGTCTCTTATTCTTTTCCTGCTTAAATTTTTTTGGTGCCTAGAAATCTCTCCCCCCCTTTCCAACCCTCTTTTAAATAATACAAATATTTATATTCGTATAAAGTTACATAATAAAAGAGGGCCTGTAGCTTAGTTGGTTAGAGCGCCTGGCTCATAACCAGGCGGTCGCCGGTTCGAATCCGGTCAGGCCCATACTCATTTAGGTTCAAAACCATANNCATTTATATCCTAGCTGGCTTATTATCATCTATGCCAAAAAAGAGATATGCTCAACTTCTGGAAGATAAGGACCTGAGGCGTTGGTACGATAACGTAGCTAGGGGTTCAGTTATTACTGCTGATGTTTACCTTCGAAGGCTCGGTGGGTTTTGTAAGGATTACAAGCAAAATCCCCAAATTCTTTCAGAGATGAAAGAAGAAGAACTTTACAACTTATTGCTGGATGCAGTAAGTGACCTGGAGCACAAAGGATATGCGGGCTCTTACCAGCAATCTATTCTGAAGGCTATAAGGTCCTGGCTTGCTTTTAATGGGAGAACGATCACGAGAAAAATTAAAATCAAAGGTGCTTATGAGACTCCTTCACTTGCAAAAGAAAGAGTGCCCACCCAACCAGAGCTTAAAAAGATATTTTTGGCTGGGAACAACCAGCAAAGAGCTGCATGTTCATTGCTAGCTCATTCTGGCTTAAGGATTCAAGTTCTGGGGAATTACAAAGGAACAGGCGGATTAAGGCTGGGAGATCTTCCGGGATTAAAAGTGGAGGATAAATCAATTGAATTTGAGCAAATTCCCCTCCAGATTGTGGTTAGGCCCGGACTAAGCAAAGCGGGCCACCTGTATTTTACTTTTCTTTCTCAGGAAGGCTGTAACTATTTGAAAGATTATCTGGAAGAGAGGCTGAGGAAGGGAGAAAAGCTAAACGAAGACTCTCCCCTCATAACTCCCAAAATTCCTAAGAGGCCCTTCATTACTTCCATTAAGGTAGGAGATCTGATCAGGAAAGCACTGAGAAAGGCGGGTTTTGAGTGGAGACCCTACGTACTTCGCTCCTATTTTGATACTCAGCTCATGCTAGCAGAGTCGAAAGGCTGCTGCTTGCGAGATTACCGCACTTTTTGGATGGGGCACAAAGGGGATATTGAGCACACCTACACGACAAACAAAGGGAAATTACCTCCAGACATAATCGAAGACATGAGGGAAGCCTACAAGAAAAGTCAGGAGTTTCTTCAAACAGAAGTGATGACCCCAAAAGAGAAAGAGATAAAAGATATCTTCAAAAAGCAATTTCTAAGGATGTCCGGATTCAGTGAAGAAGAGGCCAGAGAATTTTTAGAAAAGAATCCTTCGGATGAGGAGCTCAAAAGGGTAGTGAGAGAAAGGTTGCTTGGCAACAACCTTCAGCGAGATGGAAATGGGAAGCTCAGGCAAAAAGTAGTTTTGCTTGAGGAACTTGGCAAATATCTAGAAGAAGGCTGGGAATTTGTTACCCAACTTCAAGATAATAAAGCAATTGTTTGTTTCTCTGAGAGGTAATGCTCCCGTCGGGGGTTTGACCCGAAGTTCAAATCACGCCCCGCTTATCGCCTTATTTATTCCATTTGCTAAAGTCGAATTAACCACGCCTATACTGAAATTCCTTGCTTTTATTCTTTTTTATTTTTTAATTTTTTGATAATAAGTAGTAGTTTCATGCTTCCAAAGTTCAATCCTTAGGAAATAAAAAACCAAACCAGCGGTTATCTCTTTACTCTCTTAATTAATGGCAAAAATCTCCCGCCAGCGTTCATACAACAAAGAAACAGATAGAGTTTAGGGTTACTACTACTTATATATTTCAAAATTTTTTTGATTTTTTTACCCACTCACCTCATCTAGATAACTATAACTAGCAAGGCTAAAGGCAAATGGTTTTGTTGGCTTTGAAGAGATTAGAATCATAAGCAATAAGAGTGGATTTCAGGGAAAACCTTAAAGTTCAATAGACTTACGACTTTCTACTCAAATCCTTTCTAAATGCTACAATCTACTCCAACCCCGGTGGGTTTATCTCTACTCCCCTTCTCCTAAGGTGGGGAATGTAAATGTGAGTTGAGGTAGG
>DUKC01000168.1:0-402 GCA_013329495.1 Thermoplasmata archaeon | reverse complement strand
CTCTAGATTGATAAGCCTAGAAAGCGGAGAAATATCACTTATTTGGTTGTCCCAGAGGTACAGCTCTTCCAGATTGGTGAGCATAGAAAGTGCAGAAATGTTGCTTACTTGGTTCTTCCCAAGCACCAAGCTTTTTAGATTGGTGAGCTTGGAGAGACCAGAGACGTCATTTATTTGGTTGAATTCAAGCCATAGCTCCTTCAGATTGGTGAGCTTATGAAGAGGAGGAACATCGTCTATTTGGTTACTCCCGAGCTTCAGTATCTCTAGATTAGCAAGCTCTGAGAGAGCTGAGATATTGCTTATTTGGTTGCCGATGAGATCCAGCTTTTTCAGATTGGTAAGCTTTGAAAGAGAAGAGATGTCACTTATTTGGTTGACCGCGAGGTCAAGCATCTCCAG
>DUKC01000104.1 GCA_013329495.1 Thermoplasmata archaeon | reverse complement strand
TGCGCCATACACTACCCCACCGTGGATGGCAGGATAATTCCTTTTTGTGCCTACAACGCGGGACCAACCATTAGGGAAGAGGTTGAGAAAAAGTACAGAAAACCTTTGAGAGGCTCACAAAATGAGGAGAACTAGAGTAGAAGTCGATAAGAAAAAGTGTGTTTGGTGCGGGGGATGCGTGGCCACATGTCCTTTCGATGCCCTGACCCTCCGTGAGACGGTGTTGGAGGTAGATGAGAGGTGCACTGGATGCGGAATCTGCGTGAGATTTTGTCCTATGGGTGCATTGGGAGAGGAAGCATGAGGTACGATGTGGTTGTTGTTGGGGCAGGACCCGCTGGAAGCAGTGCGGCTCGAGAGGCTGCGCTTAAGGGTACCAAGGTGTTGCTCCTAGAAAAAAGGCAGGAAATAGGAAGTCCAGTCAGATGTGCAGAGGGAGTTGGGAAGGCAGGACTTGAAAAATGCGAAATAAAACCAGACCCCAAGTGGATTGCTTGTGAGATGAAAGGGGCAAAACTCCACTCCCCAAACGATGCCGTGGTAGAACTCTCGGAAAGCCTTGCTGGAAATGAGGTTGGCTATGTGCTGGAACGAAAGATCTTTGATCGAGAGCTCGCAGCAATGGCAGCGGAAGCTGGGGCAGAGATCACGGTCAAGAGCATGGTTACAGGCCTTATAAAAAAAGACGGAAAAATAAAAGGCATAAGGGTTCTATCGAATGGAGAGGAAATAGGGATAGAAACTGATCTGGTAATAGCGGCAGATGGAGTGGAATCAAAGGTTGCCAGGTGGGCAGGAATCGACACCTCTCTCAAACTGAAGGACATGGAGTCCTGTGCCCAGTACCTCATGGCAGGAGTCGAGTGCGAACCAGACTACACTCACTTCTACATTGGCTCGTGCTATTCTCCTGGAGGATATGTCTGGGTATTCCCAAAAGGAGGCACAAAGGCAAACGTAGGGATAGGTGTTCTAGGAAGCAGAATACCAAAAGGGAGCCCAGGATTTGCCAAAAGGCTTCTCGATCAATTCATAGAGAAACATTCTCATTACGCAAAAGGAAAGAGACTTGAGCTGATCGGAGGAGGAGTTCCAGTCACGAGCCCTCTAGAGAGGAGCGTGGCAGACAATCTAATGGTTGTGGGGGACGCCGCGAGGCACACGGATCCTGCAACCGGAGGAGGAATAATAAATGGGATAAGGGGAGGAAGGCTGGCCGGCAAGGTCGGAGCAGAAGCAGTCGAGGAGCAAAACTTCAGCCAGGTTTTTCTATCAAAGTATGAAAGAGCATGGAAAGAAGCTTTCGGCGATTCCCTCGAGAGAAGCCTTCTTGTAAAAGACGTATTAATAAATCTTGATGATCCCAGCTTTGATGGCATTGCCGACTCTCTCGCAGGCTACGGGTTTGAAGAATTAGGACTTTTAGGCATAATCGATGCCTTGCAAGAAAAACACCCAGAACTGCTGGAGGTGTTTGAGTCTATTTAAGGAGAACAAGATGGAGCCGAAGTCTGTATTCAAAAGAAAGATTGCCCGCATAAATCTGACGATAAGGGAGGCCTTATTAGATCTAAAAAGTGTCAAAAGTCCAGGTTTGAAAGGAAAAACCATCCTATACGACACAACCAATCACATAATGGAGGGGGGAAAAAGAATAAGGCCACTGATATGCATGCTGGCGTGTGAGGGAGTTGAGGGGGATTCCTCAAAGGTACTACCAACGGCTGTTGGCATCGAGTTGATTCATACTTTCACACTGATTCACGACGATATCATGGATGGAGATGACAAGAGAAGAGGGAAGCCCTCAATCCATTCGATGTGCGGAGAACCCCTGGCCATACTGACGGGCGACTCTCTCTTTGCCCTCGGCTTCAAGTGGATCTCCTCAAATTTTGAGATGGATGGAATAGATGAGGGGCGCATGAGGCGGGTGTTGAATCTGGCCACAGACACCTGTCTAAAACTTGCCCAGGGCCAACTAATGGACCTGTCTTCAGCTTCAGATCCTAGAGTGGACTGGAGAGAGAGCGCAACAGATCTTAAGACCGCCCCTCTGTTTGGTCTAGCGTCCGCAGCAGGAGCAATTCTTGGTGGAGGTACTGAGGAAGAAATAGAATGCATGGAAAAATATGGTTCGTATCTTGGAATGGCATTTCAAATAAAAGACGATGTCTTAAATCTCACAGGAAATGCCGAGAGGATTGGAAAGCCAAATGGCGGAGATCTAACTAATGGGAAGCTCACCCTTCCCATAGCACACGCTCTTAGGGGAGCCCAAGAAAAGAAAAACCTCTCAATCCTAAAAAGAGAACCAAAGAAGATCGCTGAACTAATCAAGCAAAACGGTTCCATAGGCTACGCTGAGAGAGTTGCTAGGAAGATCGTAAGAGAGGCAAAGCAAAATCTTGAAGTGCTCAAAGAAGAAAGTGCAAGGAACGCTCTGGCGATGCTCGCTGACTACGCGGTAGCGCGAGGGGTATAATTGAAACTCATTTGGTTTGCAAGACTCTCAAGACCTTTAAATCTTCTGATGGTCGCAATGGGGGTAGTTGTGGGCTACCTGGTGGAGACCGGCACGGGAGTTTCTTACATGCTCCTCCTCGCTCCATTGGTTGCGGTTTGCGCCTCAGCTGGGGGAAACAGTCTAAACGACTACTATGATAAGAGCATAGACGAGATATCTCATTCAGCCCGGCCGATCCCTTCAGGTCATCTCTCGCCTAAAGAGGTCCTGATGTTTGCTGTGAGCTGCTTCGTTATCGCTATCATTATGGCAACA
>DUKC01000135.1:6848-12081 GCA_013329495.1 Thermoplasmata archaeon | reverse complement strand
TGCTCTAACCTATTACCTAAATAGCTTTGGATTTAGCCAAGAAGAGATTGAGTGGATAAACAAAGCGAGATTGACCCACCAAAACAAGGTAAACATTCAACTCAAAAGAGAGGATGTGGAGCGTTTTCGGAGCCTAAGACCCGAGGGGTCTGCCGATCAATTCTTAACAATGCTGAATGAGGATCCCACCTCTTTTTCTTTTACTCTAGTAGGCGGGAGTTGAAATAAAAAAGAAGTATTGAAAACCCAGGGGGGAGTGCAGAGTCGAAAGGGGCGAACATGCGGAAGGAGGTTTCTCCAAAAAACAGTGTATGTTTCAGGTTAAGTATATAAGCTGTTCCATAGAATATACTCACAACAGCTAGAAAAAAAGAAGGTGTTTGACTGCAGGACTGAAAAACTCCACATGAAAGTGTCGCACTGGAGGTTTTATAATTGACTCGTGACGAAGGATGCATTTGGGTGGAAGATAAGGCGAAAAAAAGGCCAACTTTGAAAGAGAGAGAGCTAATACGAACATCGAGAGAGCAGGGGACCTCCAACAAGGAGATGTGTAAAAGACTGGGAGTGAGTTATCCAACCCTGGCAAAATGGATCAAGAGGATAGGTTTGCCAAACAGGTATGAAGAGGAGCGAGAAAGAAATCTGAAAGAGATCCATTCGGCGATTGAGCGACTGGGATGCTGCACGATTAAAGAGGTGAGTGGGGAAACAAAAATTCCATCCCATACTACTCAGAAGTATCTAAATTTTCTGTTGAAGGAAGGAAAAATAGAAAAGATTGCGATAAAGAGGAGGAGGAGGAGCAAACTGGCCTTTCGAGAAACAGAACTTTTTGGCGAGGTATCAGGTTCAGTGTTCTTTTACAAGGATAGAAAAGAGATAATATCAAGGTTAATGGAGACTATGAGTAGATCTCAGGGGAAAGGCATAAAATCTGCTCTGACGCATTATCTGAAGAGTTTTGGATTCACCAGAGAAGAAATCGATGTGATTAACAGGGGAAGATCAATCCCGGATGGCGTGATCAACCTGCAGCTAAAAGCGGAGGACATAGAAAAGTTATCGCGTGAGGGGGCAGATCCGAAGTTTTTAATTAATTTGTCTGCGAATGCGAGCGTGCAGATGGTTTTTGTTTAACTCTATCGGCGAGAGGTCCCCTTGCGATAGCTGGGAGTAGTTCACGGCCAGAAATTTGTGAGAGTGTGGTTTGGATAGTGCTAGACTTAATGTAATATTTGGTAAATTAAGTCTGCGCGCTTCTTTCCTATTCCGTCCACTTCTTCAAGCTCATTCTGAGACGCATTTGCTATTGCGCGGATTGTTTCAAATCTCTCCAACAGATTAGACGCCAGTTTTTCACCTATGAAGGGAATGGACGAGACAATGTACTGCTTTCTATCCCTAACTGGCAGCAGCTCTTTCGACAGAGGTTTTCTATACCATCTCGCTTTGGGTACACTCTCATTTTTTTGTTTTTCTTCTCTATCAATGAGAATTTTAAAAAATGCCTCTAAAGCAGAGTCGTTTTCTGCAAATATCATTGGAATCTGGTATACCCATATTATCTCCTGAAATGCGCCCATTAGGGATCTCCAAAGTTTGGCATCGTTCCATTCATATCCAGAAAAAGTCCCATCAACCACCAGTAACTTCCTTTTTGTAGGAAATCCAAACATTTGCTCACTCTTCATCATTCTCAATAGTTGGTCCCATAAACGATTTGTCTTGATTGATTGAAGAAAGTCACTGGGAGTCTTCCTTTCAATTAAACACGCCTCCTCATTGCTTATCAGAACCACATCCCCGAGTTTGAGTTGCCTCATTTCAATCGGATGAAAACTCTTTATTATCGAAGCGACCCTATCTTTTTCTCTCCAATCGATTAACACTCTCATTTTTTGCTGGCGCGGTCATTGGCATGAGGAGCCGAAACACAGTCTCTTAGATCAGAGTTGTGATTTTTATAGTTTTTCAATCTCTCCATTGGCTCCACCAAGGGCAAAAAATATAAGGCATTTCAACTCTCTTTTTATGTAATGAAAACTTTCAGGAGGGTCGGTCTCCTGGTAAACCCCATTGCTGGTATGGGTGGAAAGGTGGGACTAAAGGGCACCGATGGCGTGCTTAAAGAAGCAATAAACAGAGGGGCCCTCCCTATCGCACCTAAAAAAACGGTCGAATCTCTTATCGCTCTTAAAAAAGAGTGCAAAAATCAGACATCAATCCATTGGACGTGCCCTTCGGGACCAATGGGTGAAGAAGAGCTTGTTAAAGCGGGAGTGGGAGAGTTTGAGATTGTATCTCAACCCAAAAAAGAGACGACTGCGGGGGACACGCAACAAACATGCAAAAAATTCATGGAACGTGGAGTGGAGCTTATTCTTTTCTGCGGAGGCGATGGTACAGCTAGGGACATTTATTCGACAGTTGGTCAAAAAGTGCTCCTGTTAGGAATACCCAGCGGAGTGAAGATGCACTCAGGTGTTTTTGGCACCACCGCCAGTGCCGTCGCCAAAATTCTTGCCGAATGGATTGAAGGCAAGCTTCGCGTGGGGGATGCTGAGATCATGGATGTTGATGAGGATGCATACAGGATGGGGAAATGGCAGATAAAATTGTTTGGGGTAGCCAAGTCACTCATCGAGCCTACTTTCCTTCAGGCAGGGAAGCTGATGGTCAGTGAGGTTGCCGATGATGAAATAAAAGATGAAATTGCAGACTATTTGGTAGATAAGATCAATGAGAAGCCTCGAGCTCTGTGGGTACTTGGTTCGGGTTCTACGGTTGAGAAATTAAAGCGAAAGTTAGGCATTAAACCAACTCTTTTAGGCATTGATGCTTTCGCCAACAAAAAACAGGTGGGCAAGGATCTGGCAGAAAAAGAAATTCTAGAGCTGATGAGTGATTTTTCAAAAGTCAAAGTAGTTCTAAGTCCAATTGGTGCTCAGGGGTTTATCCTGGGTAGAGGAAATTTGCAATTGTCCCCAAAAATCATAAAGAGGGTGGGGGTCGAAAATCTTGAGGTAGTTGCAACACCATCAAAGCTAACCTTTACACCCGTATTGAGAGTGGATACGGGGGATAGGGAACTGGATAAACAATTTTCGACCAAAGGATATTTGCTTGTTACCATCGGCTATCGACTGATGAGGCTTGTTCCTATTGGCTCGAGTTGAAAGCCAAATAAAAATCATAAATAGAGATTTTGGATTTGAAAGTGATTGGGGGACGAGCTCGATGCCACAATTAAAGTAAAAAGTAAATAGAACAAAGCCCCACCCTCTCTACAACACTCATAATGTTCATACGTTCATGCCGCTCCTTATGATTCTGGTTGAATCTGGCTGAATGCTAGGACTATGCTCATCCCAACATTCATACGCTTACCAGAAAAAGAAAACAAAAAGCAAAATCGACCAGCCCAACATATTTCCTCGCCAATAGAAGAAAGAGATTTAAGCAACTAATCAATACTTGATAATAAATTGAAATACATATCTCATCCTTTGATCAAGTCAAATGCAATAGAAATTCGAGAGTATCAACAGAATATTGGTAGAGCTTGTTTAAATCATAACACTTTGGTTATTTTGCCCACAGCCTTGGGTAAGACGGTCATATCTCTTTTGGTTGCAGTAAATAGGCTTGATAAAAAACCCGAGTCAAAGATTTTTGTTCTTGCTCCAACCCGACCCCTAACCCTGCAGCACTACGAGAGTTTCAAGCAATTCCTTGCTCTTGATGAGGAGAAGTTCGTTGCTCTGACAGGAAAGATATCCCCAGAGAAAAGATCAAGCTGCTTGAAGAATGCACAGATAATTTTTGCCACTCCCCAGCTCATTAGGAATGATATTTTAAAGGTTAGATATGACCTAAGCAACGTATCTTTAGTCGTTTTCGATGAGGCGCATAGAGCAAGAAAGAAGTATGCCTACAACCAGATTGCAGCGAAATACATGGATCAATCCCCCGATCCCCTGATCTTAGGATTAACTGCTTCTCCAGGTAAAGATTGGAAGACAATTCGGCAGACATGCAAAAGTTTGTTCATCGATGCACTAGAGTACAGAACTGAAAAAGACAAAGATGTAAAACCTTATGTTCCTCCTTTAGAAATGAGTTGGAAGAGAACAGAATTATCGGGGGAGTATAAAGAAATAAGAGGTATTCTTGAAGAGATGTTTCATCAAGAAATAGAAAAACTACAATCGATGGGAATATTGACTTATAAAAGGGCAAAGCAAGTAACTAAAAGAGATTTGCTCGAATTGGGGAAGAGACTTAGGAGAGGGTTGGAGAAGGGAGGAAGAGGAAGTTTGTATGCAGCAGTAGTATTTCAATCTGCAGCTATTTCGATAACTCACGCAATTGAACTCCTAACCACTCAAGATATTTTGGTCCTCTATAGATTCCTGAAGAAAACTGAAGAAAAAAAAGCCAAGTCTGCGAGGCGACTGGTGAGAAAACCAGAGTATGAGGAGTTGATAAGAAAGGTTGAAGGATGCCTTTCAATTGAGCATCCAAAACTTGCGTTACTTAGAGAGGCAATTGAGGAGGAATACCTAACCAATAAAGATACAAGGATTATAGTTTTTACCCAATTCAGAGACACGGCAACAAGAATCATCCAGAGTCTAGAAGGCTTGGAGATAGCAAAGCCAGTTAGATTTGTTGGACAAGCCTCAAAGCCTCGTGATCCAGGTTTAAAGCAAGCTGAGCAGAGCGAGATACTCAAAGAATTTCGAGAGGGAAGATACAATGTTTTGGTTGCTACAAGCATTGCAGAGGAAGGGCTGGATATTCCAACAGTCGATCTAGTCATATTTTATGAGCCCATTCCGAGCGAAATAAGATATATTCAGAGGAAGGGGAGGACAGCAAGAAGAAGACTTGGAAGAGTAGTAATATTGATAACGAAAGGAACAGTAGATGAGTCCTATTATTGGTCGAGCAGAGCAAGAGAAAGGAAAATGAGAAAGATTATTTATTCTCTAAACCAAAAATTTATGAGGGCTAAAGGGTTTAAAGAAGATCTTTTTCTCGAAAAACGGAAACAAAAAACTTTGGAAGAATTTGAATAGCAATCATATCAAAGCGGAACAGAAAATATTTAATGGCCTTGCACCTACATCAATTGAAAAGGGATACTATAACTAAAAGATTGAGGGAGTATACGGACAGAGCTCATGAGGGTATCCAACGTCTTTTGGCCTGATGCATGCAAGTGATA
>DUKC01000135.1:0-6719 GCA_013329495.1 Thermoplasmata archaeon | reverse complement strand
ACTCAGTTCTCTTGCAATCTGAGAGTCATTTTTGCCCTCATAGCTGGCAAGCAGAATCTTTGCTCTTTCTACAGATCTCACACCTTTGAATCCGACCATGCAAAAAGAAAAAGAGAGAAATATTTCTTCCTTTTGCAAAAGCTTTTTTAAAACCTGATTTTATGAATCATTATGCGAATTATTCATACAGCTGACACGCACTTGGGGTATTCCGCGTACACAAAAGTCACCGAAAGCGGATTTAACCAAAGAGAGGTGGATGTTTATGAGGCATTTAACAGAGTAGTAGATTTTGCCTTGAACCCCCCGGATGGAAAACCGATAGACCTAATAATCCACGCCGGCGATCTGTTTGATTCGGTTAGACCGACAAATCGAGCGATGGCATGGGCACTGAATCAATTCTTAAGACTCTCTAAAGCCAAAATAAAGCTCGTTGTGATTTCAGGCAATCACGAAACTCCAAAACTTAAGGAGACGGGTCATGTTTTTCGTCTCTTTGAACACCTGCCGGGAATTTTTCCAGTCTACAAAGGCGAATACGAACAATTTAGATTTTCTAACGGAGACGAAAATCTGGTAGTTCATGCCATTCCCCACTGCACAAATCAGGCCACTCTAAAAAAAAATCTGGAAAAACTGACTCCAAAACACGGCGCTTTCAACCTGCTAGTACTCCATGGAGGAGTGTTGGGAATGAAGGAGTTTAGAAAAGGAGACTTTAACGAGCAATTGATTCCAACCAATTATCTAAATGCAGAGTGGGATTATATTGCACTTGGCCATTTTCACAAGCACGTGGAAGTAAGACCGAATGCTTTTTATTCGGGCTCAACAGAGCGTTTCTCTTTTGCCGAAGCCCAAGACGAACCTGGATTCGTAGATCTCAATTTAAGGAGCGGAAAGATATCGAGGAGGTTTGTACCTACAAAAGCAAGACCTATGATAACTCAGCCAATTGATTGTGGAGACTTGGACCCTTTGGCAATAACAAATCTGATTGAGCGAAGACTGAAAGAAATTAGCTGCAAGGGGAAAGTTATTAGATTCGTGCTCGACAATATTTCAAGGGAGTCATACAGGTCAATAGATTTCAACCACTTAAAAAGAGTTAGTTCTGAGGCTCTTCATCTGGAACTAAAACCTCAAATCGGAGCTAAGTCAGCCGAGGCAAAGAGTCTCACGACCATAGGCTTATTGAAGGACGAATTGCGGGCTTACATGAATCAATTGGACATCTCGTCAAAAGAAAAAGCCATTTTAAAGGAAATTGCCTTAAAATATTTGGCAGAGGTAACCGAATGAAGCTCGCTTATCTGGCTCTGGAGAATTACAGGAAGTTTGCAAAAATAGCACTGGAGTTTCCAGATGGAGTGACGGGTATAATAGGGCAGAATGGAGTTGGGAAATCAACCCTGGTGGAGGCAGTATGCTGGGCGTTGTACGGGCAATCCGCTGCCAGGACCAAAAAAGAGCTTCTTAAAAGGACAGGGGCATCTCAAGAGGAGGCTTGCAGGGTTTTGCTCCAATTTGAGCTAAACTCAGACCAGTATGAAGTCATGAGGGAGATGGTTGGAAAGGATTTGACGCCAAACGCATGGGTAAAAGTGAATGGTAAGGTGTTGATACCCTCGGGAGCGAAATCGGCAAACGAGCTGACGCGCTTCCTGACCCAAAAGATAGGGATGGATCGCGAATCCTTTTACACCTCTCTGGTTGCAAAGCAGAAAGAATTGAACGCTCTTTCTGACAGAACGTATGGGGAGAGAAGAAAGCTTATTTTGAGGATGCTAAGGATAGATGCCATTGATCAGGCGATAGCAAGCATAAGGAGCGATAAGAGAGACAAACGTAGAGACATTGAATTTATCAAGTCTAAATTAAAACCTGTTGAGGAATTAAAGCAGGGGTTGGAAACTTTCAAGGCGAAAGAAAGGGCCGAAGAAAACCAAAAGTTAGAGCTTGAGAGAAGAATAGCTAAACAAATTGGCTTGGTAGATAACCTTAAGAAAAAGAGAGATGAGAACCAAGCAAAGTATGAAGAATTCAACAAGCTGCGTCAAATAATTGGAATATTAGAAGAGAGAGAAACCTCTAAAACTGGGGAGGAGCATTCGAAGAAGAAGGAAGTAGAAGAACTAAATGTGGCTGCTTCAAGGCTCAAAGAAATCCGGCCAAAGGTGGTGGAATACAACGCATGTACTCTTGAAAAGCAAAAGCTTGATGAGGCAAGGGGAAAGCACTTCGAGGTTCTGCAGTTGAGAGCAAGCAAGGCAAGAGCATTGGAAGAGCTAGAGAGATTAAAAAGCAGAAAAAAGGGGTTGGAAAGAACTAAAGAACAGTTGGAACAGGATTTACAAAAATATCGTGCTTTAAAGCAAGAGGAAAAGAAGAGGGCCGATGAACTATCGGAAATTCAAAATTCTATAAATCAAAAGGAACTAAAAAAAGAGCAGTTGGAAACTAGAAACTATGAGATAGAAAGGCTGAAAACTTTTCTTAAAGGTCCCCAAAGTCAATGTCCGACCTGCAAGAGGCCGTTGGGCCTTTCATACTACCTGGTTATTGAGTCATACAATGACGCGATAGAGGAGAACAAAAACACCTTTTTGGGACTCGAAAATGAACTGAAGAAGCTTGAAGAAAAAGCGAATCTGCTCGAGGAAGCGCGGAAATCTATTGAAAAAGAAACAATCCTCCTCGAAAGGACGCCGGGAAAGCTTGATCAATTGAAAGAAGAAATTAAACCAGTTGAGAACGAAAGCAAAGAAAGGGAGTCAAAACTTGCGGAGGTGTCTGAGACTCTCAAGAGCATCGGAAAAGTGGAATTTGATGAGTTAAAATGGAAAGAGGTCGGTGCCAGGCTCCTTGATCTCCAGGGTTTCCAGGAGCAATGGATCAGATTAGCGAATAAGGTAGAAAGAATAGGCGTCTTGGAAAAAGAGCTTAGAGAAATTTCTGGAGAATTAAAAGGACTGGACAAAACAATTTTAGAATCAAAGGATAGACTAGCAAATCTTAGATTCAATGAGGGAGAATACAAAAGTATTAGCGAAGCTTTCGATAGGAATAAGGATGAGCTGTCTGAGCTTGAAAAGCAGAAAGCCGCGGTGAATCAAAGAATTTTACAATTAAAAAACGAGAGAGAGAGACTCGAAAACGAAATTAAAGAACAAGACCAGCTTCAGACTCAAATCGCCCATCTAAAAAAAGAGGTTAGGTATCTTGACTGGCTTGCTGGGGATCGAGAGGAGGGGTTGCTAAACGAATTTAAATCAAATCTGATTGGCAGGATAGGGCCTGCTCTCTCTAGCTATGCCTCCCAGCTGCTCTCCCAGCTCAGCAGAGGAAAGTACAGCGAATTGGAGGTTGACGAGAACTATGAGATCCATCTAATTGACCAGGGAGAAAAATATTCCTTGGACAGGTTCTCTGGAGGGGAAACAGATCTGGCGAATCTTTGCTTGAGACTTGCAATATCTCAGGTTATTGCTGAACGTTCAGGCGACATAGACTTCCAATTCATCATCTTGGATGAGATATTTGGTTCTCAGGATCAGGAGAGAAAGCGCAACATACTAGATGCTCTCAGCACCCTAACCCGGAGGTTTCGACAGATATTCCTTATTACTCATGTTGATGAGATTAAGGATGCGATGGAGCACGTCATAGTAGTCAAAGAAAACGAGGACGGAACAAGCTCAGCAAGTTTAGAATGACGGAATAGACAAAGCAGTGGGATGCTTTTTAAAACCCGTTTAATGCCACTTGCAGATAGGGTAGAATCGAGAAAGAATGTTTTTTGAGGGAGAAAATCGCAAACAACGGTGCAAGATCAGCAGGTATTGCTTTGTTTTTAAAACAAGGAATCTATTTTTTGTAATTCATATCCATATAAAACAGTTAGGCCGTGCCAAAAAGTCCTTTTTGAATGTGGGAGGATCGCTGGAGGCTGCAACGTTCCTACCGACTTTTGGATTGAGAATTGGAAGGGTGGAGGGGTGCATTAGATTCGTCTTGGGACATGCTCGTGGGGGGTAAGAGGAGTTACACCTCCTTTGAAACCCCAACAGAAAAGATTCCATTTAAGAATGGAAGATGAGAGTATGGCCAAAATTTTTGGGGTTAAAACTAGCCTCCTAGATCACATCAAAAGATTGGTTATCGATATAGGATAGCACTCTCGTTTGCCAATCTTATTTAATTTGTTTTGAAAAATGAAGGTACAACCAAATTGTAACTGAGGTTGAGAACACCAGTACCCCAAGTGGTAAAATAATGCCAAGCAATATTTCTTGCGGTGTCATTTCTTTTCCTCCTTTTTCTCGTGCATTTTTTTGTACCGATTGTAAGCAAAGAGCGAACCCAAAAGTGGAAGAATGTAAGCAAGCGCCATGGCAATTATAAAAATAGATGTCATTTCTGCCATTTATATCTCCTCCCAGCGCTGCATCTTTTCTGTCTCTTTAAGATATTCTTTTTGTTTTGTTTCATATTCTTCTGAAGCTGCATCTAACTTTGGTCTTTGGATCCAAAAAATTAGGAATGTGAAAACAATTGCTAAAGCGAGCAAGATGTATCCCGGCCACTTCGCAAGCAAGGTTAAGGCAACGCCAGCTGTGAATCCGAGGTAAGCCAAAGGGGAGAGGATCCATGCGATCACATCTTCCTTAGTCCATTCTTGAGCTTCCTCTCCAGTCCATTCCCTTTTGATCCAGGTCATTTTTGACCTCCTTTTGTTTTTTCAATTGGTTTAATTAAGCCTCTCCGTTCTGCTTCTTTTCGAATGGGTCCCCACCAACCGTAAGGACGGGCCATAACGTAGAACCTGACCAGGTGTTCTGTCGGCTCTGGCTTTGTCAAGAGAGTAACAGGCAGATAGATAAGAGCTGAAAGAGCTAAAAGGATCCAGAACTGCTGATAGTCGAGCAAGCCAGATAGGATATTTACCGAGGGCAATATCCACACGACTATCCATGCTAGTCCCATGTTCGCAATCCATGCGGCTAACCATCCCTTAATATTAAATCTCCACCACACAACTTGCAAGATGTTTGGTATCCATGTACCGGCCATCATTATCCACATAGTGAAGATGAGCCACGAGGTGATCTCTGCTTTCATCATCCAACCAAAGAAGAAAGAGCCCGCAAGAATAATTAGAGTTGAAATCCGCCCACCCCACACCAATCTTTGTTCAGATGCTTCGGGATTTATATAATGTTGATAGAGGTCTCTGGTCAGATAAGAAGCACCCAAATTGAGATGAGTCGAAACAGTAGAAAAATGAATGCCTATGATAGCAGCGATGAAAAAGCCCAATAACCCCGCACTAACTTCGGGTAAGTAATCAAAACCTATCCTATACCAAGCCATCTCAGCAGCTTGGTGTAGAGGAGGAGGGTTTGCTGGATTCGGAGGCAAAAGATTGGGGGAAAGGACAAAGAAGGCGAGTATTGCAACGGCCCATAAAGCATTTCTAATAATAACCAGGGCAGGACCTGCCCACATACAATAAGATGAGTCTTTCAGAGTTTTTGCGGATTGAATCCTTTGGGCTTCGGTATACCAATCCGTGTGGGAACCCATTCCAAATCCTGCGATGATGGCTGCAAAAAACATGGTTAGAAACCATGCTAGGGGGAGCCCCCCTCCGAATTCTTTAAATGCGAAAGGATTTGCCATCCATTCTTTCCCCATTGACTCGAGAGATGAAAGGATTCCTGCAGGGCCTCCAGCAACACTTATTCCTATCACAGAAACCAGAACAATAACTATAAGAACGAAAATCCCTTGCTGGAAATCGGCCATAACCACTCCCCAATATCCTGAGGTTGTTACATAAATGGCAACCGAGACGGTGAAGACCAAAAATGAAAGCCAGAAAGGCCACCCAAACAAATAATTGCAAATCATATAGATTGCGGCATTCATCCAGCCCACAGTAAATATGTCCATAAATGCTCTCCATCCCGAGAGCCACCCCCTTGACAACTCTGCTCCCAATCCGCTAAAACGAAGGGTTTGCCACTCGGCTTGGGTGTAGGACAAAGAACGCCTAAAAATTTTTGCTGATGCAAAAGCAGAAATTGAACACCAAGTTGCAAAAAATCCATACCACATTCCTGCTAAACCGTATTGATAAATCACGCCACTATACCAAATGGGAGTGTCTGTTCCAGTGTGGGTAGCATATACCGAGGTTGCGGGTAGCCACCAAGGCAAGCCCCTTCCTGCTAAGAAGAAGTCTGATTGAGATCTTTTGCTCAATCGATAGAAAAGAAGGGCAAGTGCGATCATCAAACCCACAAAAAGTGCGATCCAGATCATATCCAAAAAAGTTAGATCTACCATGCTCTGTTAATCTTTTGCTGATATTTAAAAATTGCGCATTGCCTCAAAAGCCATTAAGGACGGGTGACATTCTCCTGTTGCCGGGATCTAAGGTTTTGGGGGTTTTCAACTTTTCCTTAACGCCGCTCTCACATCGCCCCTGCTTCAGGAAACATTTTGCTGGAGTTTTCAATTCTTGCTTTCCTTACCAGACTCATTCTCTCCTCACGAGAGTTACAGAGACCCTGATCTCCACGAGCGTGAATTCGGGGTTTCCCTTTCCTACGCGTGATAGAGAAAGGTGAGAGGGGTATACCAAGGTCATGTCGATTCGTCTCCCGTCAATAAGAGATTGGAGATTGAAATGGAGCTTCTCGACTTAAAAT
>DUKC01000019.1 GCA_013329495.1 Thermoplasmata archaeon | reverse complement strand
AAGTTATGTGGGTGGTATCTGGAAACCTCAGCGAGGCTATGCTGCTCTGGAGAGCGTTGTGCTCCTTTTGGGGCATTAATTAACCATCCCACAGATGTGATAGGGATATACGTATCATTTGTGCTTGATTTATTTGGACGGGGTTGTAGCTCTTGTTGTACACCCTGGCTTGAATGTGTTAGCAATTGCTGCCTTTATTCAGTAAATATTAAGATAGTAGGAGGATGGCTGGTGAACACGATAGGCAAGTTGTGGGGCTGGTGTTGCCTGTTTGCCTAAACTGGATAGTATTATTTTTAAGCTCGGCTGAGGACTTTAACGGGTTAAAAGGATGCTGTGTTTATCCAAAATCCCTTCAGCCTTTTTTGCTTTAGGAGAAATCGGTGAGTCCACTTTGTATGGCAAGGGGATGATCTTTCTTCTTCTCTTTTAACATATACTGAGCGAGTCCTTTTTTCAGCTTCTCAATGTTTCTCTTCATCCGGTCTTCTTTTCTTTTTGTGGACCAGTAATAGGCTTCGTCTTTGGTAGTCTTTGCAATAAGAATGATGACTTTCCTAGGAAAAGCCCGTCCTGTTCTTCCCCTCCTCTGTATAGTTCTAATCTCGGAGGGCATTGGTTCATAGAAAACCACCATATCGGTTGAAGGAATATCCAATCCCTCTTCAGCAACGGAAGTCGCCACGAGGACGTTATAGGTTTTTTGTCTGAATTCTTCAAGGATTTTGACTTGTTCTTTTTGGGATAATTCTTTGTCCTCTTTCTTAATTGCCTGCCCTATGATGCGGACAGGCCTAATGCCCTCTCGCTTAGAAAGCAGGTCCACGACCTTCTCAGAGGTGTCTCTGTAATGAGTGAACACTATTATGCTCGAAGCTGGCTTCTCTTCAAACTGCCTCCTCACGACTCTAATCAATTTGTCTATTTTTGGGTGTTCCAGCCTGCAATCCATTGCGTACAGCATTGCATCAGCGAACTTGGGATTGCGAAGCAGGATTCGATCCGCTCCGCTCCTTTCTTTATTTTTTGCCTTGGCTTGCAATCTTGAAAAATATTTATTTAGAGGCGTGATCCCCTGGGTTAAGAGCAGCTCCAGAGCGTGTTCTACTTTAATTGCTGCGGCTTGATTGATAAGGACATTAAAAAGATATCTTGCCTGAGCTTCTTTTTGAACCCTTAATAGCTCACTTTTTGTGACTGCAGCTGCTTTCCTACGCTTGAGAAATCCGTATTTTTGCAGTCCCTTCACATGAGTTTCAAGGACCTCCATTAACGCTTGCTTTATCTTGATGAATTCCGGGGGTAAATCAATTAGCTCCCATTCGATAGTTGATCCATAGACGTAGGGCCTCACATCCTCATCGTCTATTGTCCTTATATCGACTCTTTGAATTCCTAAATTTTTACAAACGGCCAGAATGTGCTGAGAGATGTAACCAGGAGAAGCTGTCATTCCCAGCGCGAGGGTGCCTGCTCGTTGTTTGGTAAATGCTTGCAAGCTCAACATAAGCATAGTTCCCTATGCCCCTATGGGCCTCATCAAAAATAAGTAGTGAGACGTTCTCTAAGTTGATTTTATTTTGCTTAAGATCGTTCACAATCACTTGAGGGGTGGCGACCACCAGCGTAGAGGTATTCCACAACTTTACCCTTGCCTCTCTTTCTACTTCTCCAGTAAGAATGCTGATTGACTTTTCCTCGAGCTTCAAAAAATTTTTAGCGAAGGCGCTATGTTGCTCAACCAGTGGTCGAGTGGGAGCAAGAAAAAGTATTTTAGATAGAGGAAAAAGCTCTAGCCTTTTTGCAACAACTATCAAGGCGACTACAGTCTTGCCAAGGCCTGTAGGTAAAATGATGAGAGTTGAGGCGCCCAGTGAATCATCTGCCAGATAGGTCTGATACTTTCGATATTCCAAAGTTTTTGGCTTTATTAACTCGTGCTCAATCCAATCTTCAGCCATTTACTCAACAATTACAAGTGTTTTATCTGCAAATTTTTTATATAGCTTTGCATTATACTAGTTTGTACTAATCCGTGGCACGACATTATGAGAGTTGCCAATTTGTTCTAAGAGAGAAGAACATGAAGAAAGAAATTGAAGAGATAACTGAGGAGCTGGAATCGATCGCTAGCGATACTTCGATCCCTAGAAACATTAGATCCGCAACGAAAGAAGTTAAGAATCTTTTGTTGAGAGACAAGGTTTCTCTGGACATAAAGGTTGCTTCAGCCCTCACCACTCTGGGAGATCTAACAAATGATCCTAACATCCCCTTGCATGGTAGAACGTGGATATGGGGTATAATGAGCGAACTGGAAAAAGTTGCTTAAAGAAAAAAAATAAAAAAAAGGTTTTTTACTTACGCTTTCTTTAGATATGGTAGGCCGGTTCTTTTGTTGACACCAACCTCGTAACCACCTGGTAGGTCACAGGTTTCTCCACTCTTTGGGATTCTTTTACTAAAGAAATATATTGTTTGTACTTTTCCGCCTTTTAATTCTACATCTCTCGTATAGAGTCTATACTCCCCTTGTGTGTAAACCATTTTTCCTCCTTGTATGAGATAACACTCATAGGATTTAAACTTTTTCATTTATTAGGGCCTAAAATAGTCAAATTTATTCAACATTATGACAAAAAGTGCTTGTGAAGAAGTTTTTTGCTCGACAAAAAAATGAGAGAAATGCTCATTGCATCGGTTGCAAGGGCAATCAAAAGACAGATGAATGGAAATGTTTAGGGGTTGAACAGTAGGCGATGCTGGGGGTATAATGGATCCAGCATCCATGGAAGGAATCAAGTATACCATGTCAATGGGGGGAGATTGCAGGAAGGATTGCTGCAGAGGTGGTCAGAAAGAATGACTTTAGCAAACATTTTTTGTCTCAGTACCAGAGTAAACTACCCCAGCTATCGCAAGGGGCTTTCCATCGGAGTTGAAGAATCATGCACAACCTGGCTAACAACCCTATCATCGGAACGCAGAAGTCCGTTTACGGGGACTCGCCTGCTGGAAAACTGGAAAAATTCAAGGGTGGTACCTTGAAGAGCCTTCCGCTCCAACAGGGGTTTTACAGCGATGGCAAGCGAAGCTTTCCTATCGTTATTTACTATTTGCCCACATTCTGGGCATTTAAAGAGGGAATAGTTGGAACTGCGCCTATCACCCACGGCACCGCAGTGAGTACACCATTTGGAAGTGTGCCAACTATCCGCAGTATTGAGAGTGATTTTTTTATCAAAACACCTGCTCTCAAGCAATTGTTTAAATTTGTAAAAAGGTATCCGCATGATCTTCTTGTTGGCCCTTTTTCCGAGAGACTTGAACCTTTTAAGGTTTTCAATGGAGACCTCGGCGTCATATCTAAGAGCCATGTCAGTGATTTCTTTAACGATTTCTCCGAGTCTATTCCTGACAAAATCTCTTTCCGTTTTCCTCAATTTCTTAAGGGATCGGTTGGCTCTATGGCTGCCTTTATCAGCAAGAGAGCGAAGTTTCTCTCTCCTCTCAAATATTTTCTTTCGTTTAACCCAGATGTCCTTTCCGAGGTAGGTCTGTTTGAGAATCTTGCCCCAGGGGGTAACAATCGACACAGCGAAACATTTTGCATTGATGTCAATTCCGAGCATATTTGGTCTTTCTGGGAGAGTACTACCTTCTTTAGAAACTTAACTTCGCCAGTTTTGTGC
>DUKC01000103.1:9844-10023 GCA_013329495.1 Thermoplasmata archaeon | reverse complement strand
TGCCCCTCCACCTATGGTTTCATAATAGGCAAATCTCTCATTTCCTATCGACAGGTTATTCATGGTACCCTGGGATTGGGCCGGAATGATGTTTGGCAACGCTTTTGCCAGCGCTAAAAAAAGCACGTCTACAACCCTCTGTGAGGTTTCGACATTTCCCGCCGCAACAGCCGCAGAGT
>DUKC01000103.1:6091-9753 GCA_013329495.1 Thermoplasmata archaeon | reverse complement strand
TTTAATGGAATGTCTTCCCCGAGCAGGCAACGAAATGCGTAGTAAACCCCTGATTTTGTTACTGGAAGAGGGGCATTTATGTTTCCTTTTTGCTGTGGGGCACTTCCTTCGAAATCAACCTTGATCTTATCCCCCACTTCAAGTTTTGCTTTTATTCTAACTCTCTTGTCACTCACCCCATCATTATCCATCCAATCAGTCGCAGAATAGTTTCCTTTTGGTATTTGGGATAATCCTTTTCTAGTAACTCTTCCAGAATATTCGATTATCTCCCTGGTAAATTCTTTAAAACAGCCTAATCCGTATTTGTTAATAAATTCACTCAGTCTATACCCTCCAAGCTCATTTGCACCAATTTGAGCCCTGAGGTCTCCAATTCTTTCTTCAGGCACTCTTGTGTTTCTCAAGATTATTTCCATTACCTCTTTGTTTTCTTCTCCTCTCTTAAGCAGTCTAACTGGTGGTATTATTAGCCCTTCCTGCCATATCTCTGTCGTTTTTCCAGCCATAGATCCCGGAGTAATCCCGCCGATGTCCGCATGGTGCGCCTTGTTTGCAGAGTATCCAACCAATTTACCTTCAAAGAAAATTGGTTTCACCAGGGTTATGTCTGGCAGATGAGTTCCACTTCTAAAAGGGTCATTCATTATGATCTGGTCCCCGTCCTCTGCTTTCATCTGTGGCACTTCTTCCACCGCCTTGTGCATCGTTCCCAAATGAACTGGGATATGCTCCGCCTGTGCAAGCATCTTTCCTCCCCAATCAAACAGGGCGCAAGAGAGATCCATCCTCTCTTTTATGTTTGGGGAAAAAGCCGTGTTTCTGAGTGCGATTCCCATCTCTTCTGGAATTGAGCACATGGCATTCTTTAAAATCTCCAGAGTTATGGGGTCCATTAGCACCTCCTTATTCGAATTATTCCGAAATCGTCCATCTTCAGGGAAAAGGCAGGAGGGACGACTATCGTGGCGGTGTCATCTTCTATTATAATTGGACCCTCCTGCTTAAAATTGCACGCTCTTCCTTTGAAAACCGGTGTTTTGCATTTTTCTCCCTCGAACAAACAGATCCTCTCACCAATAAAATCTGGTGTCCTTCGGCATATTTTCGGAAGACTCAGTTTCAACCTATCGGCCTCAATCCTCAACCTTACATTAACCAATTCAACAGGGGCTTTTGCAGAGTAACCATACCTGCTTAAATGTGCTTGATGAAATCTTTTTTCTATCCGTTCAACCTCTTTTGATTCGATATCCCCCGTCTCCAATGGCATGCTGAGCGAGTAAGCCTGCCCTTTGTATCTCAAATCCAAAGAAGGCAGATAAACCGCCTTCTCCAATCCCTGCTTTTTGAGCGCCTTTTTTCCTTCTCGTTGAAACTCTCTTATCTTTTCAGAGACAAAATTCATTTCCTCCTTAAGTATGCCCAAATGACTCTCGCTGAACTCCTTAGTGAAGAGAGAAGAGAGAATGCCGAAGGCTGAAAATGCCCCAGGATAAGGAGGAACCACCACCTCTTTTATTTGTACATCCTTCGTGAGTTGACAGGCATGCATTGGTCCCGCACCTCCGTAGGCCATCAGCGAAAAATCGCGAGGATCTAAACCCCTTTTCAGAGTGAGTAGCCTTATAGCCTCACTCATATTAAAATTAACAATTTTTTGAATGCCCTGCAGTAACTCGGGATAACCCAACCCCCATTTTTTCGCCGTCAATTTAGCTATTCGCCTCGCTTTTTCTTTGTTTAGTTTTAGGTTACTTATCTCATCCCCCAGATATCCCAACAACAAGTTTGCATCCGTCACAGTCAGCCTGTCACCGCCCTTGTCGTAGCATATGGGGCCAGGTTCAGCTCCAGCAGATTGAGGACCTACTCTAAGTGCTCCTCCCTCATCCAGCCAAACAATGCTTCCTCCTCCAGCTCCAATCGTTACAATGTCAACCATTGGAACCGCTATTGGGTAGCCCGCAATCGACCCCTCGCTTGTCATCAGTGCTTTCTGATCAATCAGTGTTGAAACATCTGTGGAAGTGCCTCCCATGTCAAAGGTTATCAAGTTCTTCAAGCCCAGTAGTTCCGCGATCCATTTTGAAGCGGCAACTCCCCCCGCAGGGCCAGATAATAACGCGTTAACTGGAGTCAACCCCTCTATTTTTTGTACTCCTCCATTTGACTGCATAACCCATATGTCCTGGGGGAGTTCTTTTATATTTTTTAGTCTGTCGAAGTAGCGGTCAAATGAAGGTTTCCCATAGGCATCTAGAACTGTTGTAGAAGTCCTTTCGTATTCTCGATACTCTCTCAACACCTCACTTGAGACGGAGATGGGCAAATCCAGGGCTTTCTTCACTCTTTCCTCATGGGCCGAATTTAAAAATGAAAACAAGAAGCAGATAGCAACTGATTCTACCTCATTTGCTTTCAAGTCAGCTTTGATCGTTTCCAGCTCATCGAGGTCAATGTCCCTTATTATTTCCCCTGTTGAATTTACTCTTTCATCGATTTCGTACACCCTGTTTATTAAAGGAGCAGGTCGTGTAATTGCTAAACTATACAATTTAGACCTTGCCTGTCTTCCTATTAGTACTACATTCCTAAACCCCTTTGTTGTGATGAGGGCCGTTTTCGCTCCTTTCCGCTCTAGAACCGTGTTGGTGGCGACCGTTGTTCCATGAGAGAAAAAATCCAAGGGCTTGTCGCCTATTCCCTCTTCTATGACTCTCCCCACGTTCTTTGAAGAAAGCAGTTTAAAGGCTCTCAGTTCTTCTCCCTCAACCTCTATAAAATCTGTAAATGTGCCACCAACATCTGTTGAGACTAGCATAAAGATAAAAAGAGCATTAACATTATAAATGTTTGTTGTTTGTTAATATACTCAGGTGTTAGGCGAATGAGACTATTCGCAGCAGGAGATTTTCACGGGAAGAGGTATAGATATGAAGCTTTTAGAGATGCCGTTGAGAAACATCGTTCTGACCTGGCTTTCGTTTGTGGCGACATAACAAGCTTTGGTCCAGGATCAACGGCAAAAGAATTTCTCGACTCTCTTCCTGTTACGACCTTTGCGATTCCAGGCAATCTAGATCCAACAGAGGTAAACCGGGCTATCGACGAGAGCTCCGCGATAAATCTGCATGAGAGATGCGTAGAGCACTCGAACCTTACTTTTATTGGGCTGGGGGGTTCAACCCCTGGCATTTTTTCCTATCAACCCTACTCAGAAGTTCAAATTGAGAAAATCTTGGGGAGATATGTCAAACCAGGGTCAATTCTGGTGACACACATGCCACCATACGGAATTCAGGATGAAACAAGAAAAAGCAGGCACATAGGTTCAAAAGCAATAAGAGGATGGATCGAGATGCATAGGCCGATCTTAGTCCTTTGCGCTCACGTTCATGAGAATCCAGGGCACTCAAAGTCAGGCAACACTGTAGTCGTTAATTGTTCGATTGGCATGGATGGGATAGGGGCCATTATAGAGCTGAGGAATGGTAAAATTGAGGTAAAAATGGTTGGTTACGAATAGCATCGGTCCTGATCTACTTTTGTTCTCCTTCCACCTTTGGTGGGAAAGCCCTTTCAGACAGAGAGGGACAGTTCACCCCCCTCCCCCAATGATAGCTTTTCCAAAGGCGAAAACCAAATAATTTGAAAAAAAA
>DUKC01000103.1:0-6024 GCA_013329495.1 Thermoplasmata archaeon | reverse complement strand
CTTAGGTAACATTCAAGAATTGAAAGATCAAAAGCTCTGTCAGCCCCCCAGCTCTTTTTTTACGCCTAGCTCAATTCTCTTTATCAGTTTTAGATACCACCTAGGCGTCGCGAAGCCCAAATACACAACAAATATTCCCGCAGTAATGCAGATCCTTCTATAGAGAAGTGTGGGGGCAATAGAAAAATTGTCAGAAACAAATGTGAAATAAGCCAGCATAAGAAGGCCTATTGTGAGGGTGAGGCCACTGACTTTTTGCCTAAATGTCTGTACGCTCATCCCATAAACGAAAAACAAAAATGCGGGAACAAATGCCATTATTGCTACTGCAATCATGCTGACCTTGAGAGGCGCGCTAGGGAACCACTCAACAAGTCCTTCGCCTGCTGGTAAAATAATTTCGCCGAATATACCAAATATTAGGCAGTGTACAACCGCCACCGCTACTGGCAGAGTGCAAAAGAATTTCACGTGCTTAGGCTTCAGGGTTAGTATTGCAAACAGAGTGGCAGCTGCCGCGGCAACTCCAGCTCCCATAGTGAAGCATATGCCAGATAGCATCATATGAGCTTTAGATCCCACGATTAACGTACCTTGATGGGTCAAGGTCATTACTACCGCTTGCTCCAGATAAGCTAGGGCCAACCATATCATAAAGACAAACAACATTAGACTGGCTTTTTGATGAGATATTTTGTAATTACGCCAGATCACTATAGCCGTCAATATTGATAAAAAGATTATAACAGAGCAAAGCGAGTCATAAACCATAACATATTTGCCTGGGTCCATTATACAACTCCTATCCTGTTCTCCGTATTTATCCTTTTCTCATTTTTATACATCGTCCTCTCTCCCCTGCAAGTATGGCCCCTCAGGCAGGGTAGCTCCTGCCATCGAAAATTTTTTCGGTATCGCTACCGTCACGGGAAAGTCTTTCCCAGTCGCAATCGTAGTTTTTGAATACTTTTTCGAATCATGAAGAACCTCTTAACATTCAAAACCTCTTTAGCTATCTCAGCTTGGGCTCCTTGCTAGTTCGCTCTTTCTTTTGTAACCTACAAAATTGCAAAAGATATGTAATGACTGAAAAATTACTCTTTTTTCAACTCCGCTTTTATGGCGAGTTCTCCTTTCTTTACCAGATTTAAGTACCATTTCGGAGTGATGAATCCCAAATACATAGTAAATATCCCCGCAGCAATACAGATCCTTCTGTACAGGATTGACGGAGCGAGAGAGAAGTTATCCGACACAAAGACGAAAAAAGCCAGGATGAGGAAACCTGCCCCCAGAGTTATACCGCTGACCTTTTGCCTGAATGTGTGTATGCTCATTCCATATACGAGGAACAAGATTGCGGGTACAAACGCCATTATGGCTATGACGATCGTACTGCCCTTCAGAGGCGAAGAAGGGACCCACTCGGCGAGCCCCCTAATCTCTTGCAGTTGAATCTCACCAAAAATAGCCCATAATAAAAAATGTACAACCGCCACCGCTACTGGCAGAGCGCAAAAGAATTTCATGTGCCTGGGCTTCAGGGTTAGTATTGCAAACAGAGTGGCAGCTGCCGCGGCAACTCCAGCTCCCACAGTGAAGCATGTACCTGTCATCATCCTATGGATCTGTGATCCTGACTCCAATATCTCGCTCCTCGTCAAGAAAACAACCGCTACTTGCTCCGAGTAAGCCACAACAAACCAAATCATAAAAACAAGCAGCATAATGCTCGCCCTGTGATGAGACATTTTGTAATTCCGCCAGATCTCTATGGTTATTAATAAACTTAAGGCTATTATGATAAAATCAGCTATAACATGAGGATGGAAATACATAGTCGACACCATCATAAATCCTATCTTCCTTTCAATATTTATGCCTTTCGCAACTATTGTTTTGAAAAGAGATTTCTTTTGGCCAGGTACTTCCTTTCTTGATTTTCAATTTCTATGAAGATATGTGGAAGAATATTAATGATAAATAAGGGTTTACAAGCATGACCTAAAAAAGACAAAAATGAAGTATTTCGTTTCAGATCCCCACTTTTAGAAGGCGCTTTTTATAAACTCCAGAAATGCCAGAGTTGAAAACTCTGCTTATCCCTAACCCTCTTCTATAGTTGCTCTCTCTTTTCTAGTAGCTTTAGGTACCATCTTGGCGTAACAAACCCTAAGTATACCACAAATACTCCCAGAGCAATACAAATTCTTCTATATAAGATCGATGGAGCAATAGAGAAGTTGTCCGAGATAAAGACAAAATAACCTAGGGTAAGAAAACCTATCCCAAGGGTAATCCCACTGACCTTTTGTCTAAAAGTTGGTGTCTTTATTCCATAGACAAGGAAAAAGACAGCCGGCACGAATGCCATTATGGCCATAGCGATCACGCTCCCCTTTAATGGCAGAGAAGGAAACCACTCGACCACTCCTTTGCCTGCTGGCAAAGGGGTTTGACCAAATATGGCCCAGATTAAGGAATGAGCTATTGCCATTAATATGGGGGGAATACAGAAAACTTTGGTGTGTCTGGGCCTTAGTATCAAAATGGCAAAGACAGTGGCTGCTGCCGCAGCTATTCCTGTCCCTACTATAAAACAGATACCTGATAGCATCAGATGAGCCTGAGAGCCCACCATTATTATCTTTTTATATTTCAAAATCACTATCAGGGCCTGCTCCGAATAAGCCACAAAGAGCAAAATCATATAGATAAATAACATTAAGCTCGCAGTCTGATGGGTGGTTTTATAGTTCCCCCAGATCGTTCTGGCTATTAGCAAGGTTAGGACGACTATAATAAGGTTAACCAACACACGAAGAATTGCAAACTCAAGCGGCGTCATTATAGTCCTTTATTTATCGTACTCTGGATATTTATGCCTTCCGCGACTCGATTTTGAGAAATAGGGCTTTAGGTATTGGATTTGCTAATCTTTGGCCCTTGTTTATAACTTATAGAAAAGATCTATGAAAGAATATTAAATATTAAAGAAAGAATATTAAAGGGAAATATAAGAAGTAGAAGCATAGGCGCGACTTAAAAGAAGTCAACTTCCACCACAATCTCCTTTTCTTTTGCTGTTCGTGCACGCTCAAATCCAGAGCAAAATCCAAATGTCTTTTCTCTTTTCCAGCGATTTAATTTTTTACCACTCTAGCAAAAACTCTTAAAAAAACCATTCAGAAAATAATTTCAATTAACCGCCAAATAAGCAGGGCAATCTTTTAAATCTCCCCGCTTATTCTTTAATCGATGGATAAGGTTGTGGTTTCTTTAGGCGGGTCTTTAGTGGTGCCAGAAAGAGTCGATGAGCAGTTTGTCCAAAGAGCGGCAGACCTTTTTCGAGAAATCTCGAAGAAAACAAAAATTTTCTTGGTCGTGGGCGGTGGAAGGCTCGCGCGCTCATACATATCCCTCGGCAGAAAAATGGGCGCTTCAGAAAGGGAACTCGATGAAATAGGCATAAAGGCAACCCGGCTCAATGCTCAGCTGGTGCTGTCAGCCGTAGGCAAGGGCGCCTTCCCAGGGATACCAAAGACGACTAGTTTTGCGGTAAAGAAAGGGGAGAAGTATCGGATAGTTGTCATGGGCGGCACCGAGCCCGGCCACTCGACCGATCAGGTAGCAGCCGAACTGGCTTCGAAGGTAGGAGCCGATCGCCTGATAAATGCAACCAACGTTTCAGGCGTTTACACGAAGGATCCCAACAAGCACCCCTCAGCAAAGCTGTTAGAAAAAATATCAATCGATGAGCTCACCCGCCTTGTTGGTGGCAGTTATTGGACAGAAGCAGGGAAAACAGGAGTGTTGGACCCCGGGGCCTGTGGGTTAATACAAATGCATAAACTCAAGACTTTGATCCTGAACGGCAGAGACTTAAACTCTCTGAGAGGGGCCATAGAGGGAAAAAACTTTATAGGAACAACGATTTCTGTCTAACTGAGGAAAAATGGAAGAAAAGACAGGTGAGATACCAAATCACACCCATTGCAGGAGCTGTGCCAAGGCAATACCCTCCGACAAAACGTTTTGTTCGGAAGAATGCAAGCAGAGATATTTGGAGGCGGTTAAAAAGCAAAGAAAAACCAGCTATATCATGTTTGGTATACTGATTGCTTTGGTAGTGGGCGCGTTTGTGATCATGCTCTGGAGCGTTTGAAAAAAGGCAGAGGTTATTTGCCACAAAAACCGTGCGTTCGCGATCGCGCTCAGAGGCGCATAGGAAAAGCCGATTGATGGTAATCTCTATAGTGGTTGGAACAAGGCCCGAGGTAATAAAGCAGAGCCCTATCATTAGGGAGTTGGGGGCACGAAGGATAGATTTTTTCATTTTGCACACGGGGCAACACTACTCCTATGAACTGGACGAGATCTTCTTCAAAGAGCTGAAACTCCCCATGCCGAGATACAATCTAAAAGTAGGCTCAGGTTCTCACGCTAGACAGACGGCCAGGATGCTTGAGGGAATTGGGGGGATTCTGGCCAAAGAAAGACCCTCCGCAACTCTGGTGGAAGGAGACACGAATAGCGTTCTTGCGGGAGCGCTGGCAGCAACAAAGTTAAACTGCAAGGTGGGGCATGTCGAGGCGGGTCTGAGGAGCTGGGATCCCGAGATGCCAGAGGAGATAAACAGAAAGCTGGCTGACCACTGTTCTGACTATCTTTTCGCTCCGACCAAAGGAGCAAAGAGAAATCTGATCAATGAAGGAATATCAGAGGAAAAAATTTGGGTCACAGGAAACACGGTGGTGGACGCCATACACCAGAACATAACGATCGCAACGAAGAGAAGGACTCTGGAAGAACTGGGATTGGAAGAGAAAAATTATTTTTTGGTCACTCTGCACAGGGTAAAATCTGTCGATTCAAAGGAAAGATTCAAGTCCATCCTGAAAGGATTAGAGGGGATTTCAAATCGCTTCCCTTATCCTGTGGTGTATCCGATTCATCCAAGGGCAATGCAGAGGATAAAGGATTTCCAGCTTGAGGCAAAGGGAGTGCGCTTGACCTCTCCCGTCGGTTATCTGGACTTCCTCAACTTGGAGAAGAACGCCAGGTTGATTTTGACAGATTCGGGAGGTGTCCAGGAAGAGGCTTGCGTGCTAAAGGTGCCCTGCATAACCCTAAGAGACTCCACCGAAAGGCCAGAGACTCTAGAGGTTCACTCGAATCTCCTCGCGGGCTATAAACCCTCAAAAATTGTTGACTGTGCTACCGAAATGTTGGAAAAAAGAAGCTGGGAAAATCCTTTCGGAGACGGGAAAGCTGGAAAAAGGATCGTCAGTGTTTTGGAAAGGATTTAAGTTTTGTTTCGTAGACTTTTCTTGGGGAGTAAAAAGCAGGTAGACCCCCCACAAAGCAGCGAGTTGCTTGCTAAAAACAGCAAATGGAAAAGTTAAGGGACTAAAAATCGCCTTAAACTTTTTCCAAACAACCTATCTGCAAGGCTTGCTCAATCTTTCTAATTCTTCTTTGAATTCTTCAGGATTTTCAGGGTCAAGATAGCGGTCCCTAATTCTTCATTTCTTTATTTTTGTTTACAACTGCTGTTTCGATTCCACTGTGCTCAGGCCTCACCGTGTTTACTGCCTGCTTTGGATTTTGTTGCCCATGCCCAGGTGCTTGACAATACCTTCAGGAGGATTAACGCTAGCTATGTGTTGCTATGACCTTATAGCACCATTCTTTATTTGCCAGGAGTTTGGGAAAACTCCACCAAAAGAGGTTATCCAAGAATTTTTTTACGCCCTAACAGAATTTTGCTCTACTTGTTCCTTACCATCCTCACCTTAAAGACATCATATATGCTTATTTCGAATTTGCTTTTGGAGAATGCTTTGAAAAACCCCAAGAACCCATATGCCCTTAAACCATATGCTTAACCTCGCCATTCGGTCTTTTTTGGCTAAAAAACTGCCCCAACCCAATTTGCCATTTCGAGATTTTCATCCATTTACCACCTCAAATTTAGGCTTTTGTCCTCAAATTTCCACACAAAATCCCCAATATTTGGGGCGA
>DUKC01000040.1 GCA_013329495.1 Thermoplasmata archaeon | reverse complement strand
CTAGAACTACTAACTCGCACCGGGATAACACCCAATACTTCAATAATTGCAGCGATCATAGCCATAGCAGTCTCAAGGATACCTATAACCGTATGCAGATCATTCAGAAGTTTGCCCAGACAAAACCTTTTGCAAACGGTAATTTCCGGTGCCACGTTTGGAGGAGCCAATGCAATTTTTCTGCCCATGGGCATTCTGTGGTTACTGGGAAAAACAGAACTTGTACCTGCGATGATGATAGGAGCTATCATGGGTTTGGTAATCGACTCTACAATTCTCTATAAAACATTTGATTCCAGGGCATATCCCGCAAAGGGAATATGGCCACCGGGGGTAGCAACGGCTGAATGCATTATAGCTGGAGACAAAGGAGGAAAAAGAGCAAAATTGCTGGGAATAGGAGGCGTTGCAGGTGCGGTAGGGCGATACTTTGGGATACCCATGGACATCTTTGGTGTATGCTGGATAGGAAACATATGGGCATTGACCATGTTCGGCATCGGTCTGTTGACAAGAGGATATTCACCAACGATGTTCGGTGTTGACGTCAACAAAATTTATCTACCCCACGGTATGATGATAGGAGCCGGCCTGATCGCCATTGTTCAAATAATAATCTTGATCGTAAGAAAGGAAAAGGTTAAAGTGGCAGAGTACACGACGACAGGAAAACAATTTGGACGGGGATTGGGCATGGGCTTTATCTTATTCATAGTGGCTGCCGCAATACTGGCTGCGATCGCTGGTTTGTATACACAAATGTCACCCACGATGCTGGTAGGATTTGTACTATTTGCGGCTGTCGCCGCACTGGTATCTGAACTCATCGTTGGGATATCAGCAATGCATGCAGGATGGTTCCCGGCATTTGCAACCGCACTTATCTTCTTAATTCTTGGAATGATCATAGGATTTCCACCAGTGCCGTTGGCCTTCTTGGTCGGATTTACGGCTTCAACAGGACCAGCATTTGCGGACATGGGATACGATCTCAAAGCGGGGTGGATACTGAGAGGAAGAGGAAAGTATCCAGAATTCGAAAGGCAAGGTCGTAGACAGCAATACTACGCAGAACTTCTCGGTTTTGCGGTGGCAGCGATAGTGATTGCGATATTCTATAAGAACTACTTCATGGGAGACCTATTCCCACCTGTTGACAGAGTGTTTGTGTCAACAATCCTTGCAGGAACAAGCCCGGAAGTGACAAAATACCTGTTGATGTGGGCGATTCCTGGAGCAATCATTCAGGCACTCGGTGGACCATCCAGACAAATCGGTGTTCTTTTTGCAACAGGATTGCTGATTTTCAACCCAATAGCGGGATGGACTGCCTTGATTTCTATTCTGGTTAGAGTGGCACTGATCAAGAAATACGGAAAAGAGATAGAGAGTCCCATGTATGTGCTGGCGGGTGGCTTTATAGCGGGCTCAGCATTGTGCAGCTTCGGAACGGCCACATTGAAAGCCAGAGCATAAGAGGCGATCTGCAGTGAAGGTAGAAGTTGGATTGATACGGGTTCTTACAGTAAAAGATGATGAACTACTTAACTCCCACGGACGTCTTATAGAAAGCTATTTTCCTGATTTAAAAGTGATAAGCAGATGCATAGACGCTCAACCAAGGGGCATTTACAGTGAGGAAACGGAAAAAACTGCCATTCCCAAAATAGTTAAGCTTGGGAGAGAAATGGAAAATGTCAGTGCAATTATTGTGAGCTGTGCAGCCGATCCAGGAGTTAAAGAACTGAGGAAGATCAAAGACATGCCTGTCATAGGGGCGGGCAGTTCGTCCGCTTCCCTTTCCCTTTCTTTTGGATCCAAAATAGGCACATTGGGCATTACAGAGAGCACACCACCGATAATGAAGGAGATATTAGGTGAGCATTTGGTTGCCGAAGTGAAACCTGAAGGCGTTGAAACCACACTCGATCTCATGACAGACGAAGGAAAGAAAGATGCGATTAGTGCGGTTAAATACCTGCGAAAAAGAGAGGTTGATGTCATAGCTCTTGCATGCACTGGTTACTCCACGATAGCCCAGGATCTTGAGAAAGCTGCTGGTATACCTGTGATCGATGCTGTTGTGGCTGCTGGCCTGTTTACCTGGTATTTTACTAAAGGGTATGATCATGAAAATAAACGATAAAATAGTTGAATTTGCCACGCTGGGAGGATCGCTGCTGGGAGGCGGTGGAGGCGGATCTATGAAAGAAGGTAAGCAGATAGGAAAAATGGCAGTAAAAATAGGTAATCCTGCCGTAATTGACATAGAAGACCTGCCCGATGATGCCACCATCATCACTGTCTCTGCGGTTGGTGCACCCGCTGCAAGAGAACAGTACATCGAACCCATGGACTACGTGAAAGCCATCGAGATTTTAAAGAGAAACGGAGTGAGAATAGACGGAATTATAACGTGTGAGAATGGTGGATTTGCAACCGTAAATGGGTGGTTCCAATCGGCAGTTTTGAACATTCCTGTCGTGGATGCTCCCTGCGATGGACGTGCTCACCCCATGGGAATCATGGGATCCATGGGACTGCACAAAATAGAGGAATATGTTTCAAAGCAGGCAGCGGTTGGAGGAGAAAAAGGTAGACATCTCGAGATATATACGTCAGGTAATTTGGACAGGGTGTCAAGGATCATCAGGCAGGCAGCGGTTTTCTCGGGAGGGATGGTCGCTGTCGCCAGAAATCCGGCAGGTGTTGATTACGTCAGGAAAAGCGCAGCTGTAGGAGCGATAACACAGGCGATTGAGCTTGGCAGGACCATGAAAGAGGCAAGCGATGGGATGATAGAGAAAGCACTCAGATGCATGGGTGGCGAAAAGATCGGTGAAGGAATAGTCAAGAAAGTAAAGGTAGAGACGACAGAGGGATTCGATGTGGGAATTGCTAGCGTGAAAGCCATGGATGAAACATACGAGCTAACGTTCTGGAATGAGTATATGTGCATAGAAAAAAGTGGGCAAAGGATGGGCACTTTTCCGGATCTGATTGCAACCGTAAATCTTGAGACAGGACTTCCTCTGACCACCGCTGAGATAAAAAAAGGACAGAAAGTGGCAATTTTGCGCATTCCGAAAGAAAATTTAAAACTTGGCTTGGGTTTGAAAGATTCAGAATTATTCCGGGAAGTTGAGAAAATCACTGGGAAGGAGATTATAAAATATGTAAGGTGATAAAAATGCTAAAGCAAGTCATAGAAGCACACGAACTCCTGGATGATGCTCGCATAGATGGAAAAAAAGTGTCTGAATTTTTAAAAGACAGTGGACTGGGAGAGGTCAGTGTAAAAAGGGCAGAGGGAAAAGGAAAGAAGAGAGCCACAGATTTTGTCAAGGTGATGGTTCCGGGAAAAGAAGGAAAAAAAGAGAAAGGAAAGGCTCCAACCATCGGAATAATCGGCAGACTTGGAGGGATTGGGGCGAGACCGGAATGTGTTGGCATGGTTTCAGATGCGGATGGAGCCATTGCCGCAATATCGTGTGCCTTAAAACTGGCAGACATGAATTGCAGGGGAGATATGCTGAAGGGAGATGTGATCATCGCAACCCACATCTGTCCCGGCGCTCCAACCCAGCCTCACAAGCCCGTTCCATTTATGGGTTCTCCGGTTGACATGGCGACAATGAACAGGTATGAAGTGGATCCCGCTATGGACGCAATTCTCTCGGTAGACACGACAAAGGGAAACAGGATAATAAACGTTAGAGGATTTGCGATAACCCCAACCGTTAAGGAAGGCTGGATTCTTAAGATTAGTGAGGATCTGCTCGATATAATGCAAATCGTCACGGGAAAACTTCCGGTCGTTGTTCCAATAACCATGCAGGACATAACTCCCTACGAAAATGGAGTCTATCATGTCAACAGCATCTTACAGCCCGCAACCGCTACAAATGCTCCAGTGGCGGGGGTTGCCATAACAGCCGAAGTCCCAGTTCCGGGATGCGCAACCGGGGCAAACAACCTCATCGACATTGAGCAAGCAGCCAAGTTCTGCATTGAAGTTGCCAAGGGGTTTGGTGAGGGGAAAGTGAGGTTCTATGATAAAGAGGAGTTCAAACGGTTGGTGAAACTCTACGGATCAATGAACCACCTGCTTGGGGAGCAAAAAGGATGAAAGTTGGCTTTGTAACAATTGGACAATCTCCAAGGGATGACATAATTCCAGAAATGAGAGAGATTTTGGGATCGGATGTGGAAATAATTGAGAGAGGTGCACTGGACGGGCTCACTCCAGAAGAGATAAAGAATTTTTATCCGGAAGCGAACGATTGGGTCCTCATCACAAGAATGAGAGATGGAACGGAAGTTAAGATAGCCAAAAAGCACATAATAGAGAGGATGAAGAGGTGCATATCAGATCTTGAAGATGGGGTGGATATGATAATCCTTTTGTGCACAGGAGAATTTCCTGAGATCAAATCCAGAAACAAAAAGATTATTCTGAGACCGGATAGAATTATGATGAACATGATCGGGGGAATACTGGAAAAGGAAAAGGGAAAGGGAAGACTGGGTGTAATAGCACCATCTTCAGATCAAATTACGGCCGTGAAGAAAAAGTGGGAAAGAACTCACCTCAGGGTTGTTGTAGAGGCCGTGTCTCCGTATACCGGGGATAGGGAAGATGTGGAAAAAACGGCCAGAAAGATCAGTGACTCTGATGTGGACTTAATAGTCCTGGACTGTCTGGGATTTGATAAGACCACCAAATCTATATTTAGAAGCATAACCCACAAACCGGTTTTATTGCCCAGAACAATAGTTGCGAGAGTTGCCAGAGAACTGATGGAATATTAAATATTAGGTACAAATAGATTTTATAATCAGGGCGTAAACCTTCGCACAATCGACAACCTCAGCAATGTGTACATATTCATCCGGAGTATGACCTACCCGTCCCGGACCAAGTACTATTGTAGGTATCCTCGCCTTATTCACCATTGGACTGGCATCAGTATATCCTGGCGAGCCCCATATACCTGCTGAAACACCTGATACGCACTCCACAGCCCATTTGGCAACTTTTACGATTTTTTCATCGGGAGAAGTTTCCATTGGTTCTGATTTCCGTTTTAGCGTGCTCTTCGCCACCTTCACAGAGACATTAAGATCTGGGTCCTTTCCTCTAAGTTGCTCAAGAACATCTTCTATTTCGCTTAGAATACTTGCTAGTGTCTCCCCTGGCAGAGTACGTCTATCAATCTTTATCTTACATCGGTCTGGCACAATATTTGCCTGGGTACCACCTTGAATCACGCCGATATTAACAGTGGGCACCCCTAACAGAGGGTGGGATTTTGTGTTCAGTTTAGGAGAAAGCTTTCCCTCAATGGCTTTAATCACGTCACTCATCTTTGATATCGCATTCAAACCTAAGGCTGGCTCGCAACCGTGAGAAGCTTTGCCCTTTACAGTCACTTCTAGTTCAGCTCGACCTTTGTGGGCAATAGCAATCTTCAATCTACCACCAAAGCATGTGGGTTCCCCCACAATGCCGTATTTAGCCTTGACGCCTTCTGAGATTAATTTGTTAGTGCCTCTTCCTAGACCTTCTTCATCTACAACTGCGGCTAACAAAATACGTTTTGAAGGATTTGTGTTGAGATCCAAAAAGGCCTTGACCGCGATGATCGCAGCGGCTAAACCAGCTTTCATATCGGCAGTGCCGCGACCGTAAATCTTTCCATTCAGAATTGATCCTGCGAAAGGATCTATCGTCATATTTTTGATATGCACAGTATCTGTATGACCATTAAAAACTATTCCTATTTCTTTTGAAGATGCAGGGGTTTCTCCTAATATATTTCTTGCTCCAGGATAGACATCCTGAAAATGTACGTTGTTCAAGCCCATCTCACGGAACTTTTTGTAAAGAAAGTTTCCAACCTCAAGCTGTTTACCTACTCTTTCACCCGGAATATTGATGCTTGGAATCGATACGAGTTTTCTTACAAGAGCACACAACTCCTCCTTATTATTATCGACGTAGTTTATCAATTTTTGGTCTTCTTTATCCATAAATTACCTATCTATCTTCTATATCTTAAGATTTATGATTGAATCTTCCGGATTTAACCTCTCTTTACTTGAAATCAAAACAATTGTTGAAATATTATGCCTATCAATCGGTAGGGGCTACTAAGTCGTCAGCTTTTTTGTTCAATTAACCTTAGCTGAGTAAATAGGAATAGAGCAAAATATCTCTTTAATAATTTTTAATCTGTAACCATTTCTTTCAAGAAAAATAACTTCAAAATCTTTGAACTAGATAGCATCTTACAGTGTGTTTCTCGTTTATCTGTACCCAATTTGGCCTTTCACGGGCGCATTTCTCTTTGGCGTATGGACATCGTGTATGGAATCTGCACCCAGTCGGAGGATTTATTGCACTGCCAATCTCGCCCCTTAAAGGTGGCACTTTGGGGAGGATATTGCGCTCTTTTTCACTAATTACGGGAATAGCAGAGATTAGTGCCCGGGTATATGGATGCATTGGGTTGACAAGAATGTCTTCGGAACCACCAACTTCGACCAATTCTCCCAGATACATTACCCCTATGGTATCCGACATATTTAACACAACACTCAGATCATGTGAAATAAAAAGATAGGTTAAATTAAATTCTTTTTTTAACTTCGTTAGCAGATTCAATATTTTTGCCTGAACGGAAACATCGAGAGCGGAAGTGGGCTCGTCAAGCACTACAACTTCGGGCTTCAAGATTAAAGCTCGAGCAATAGCAACTCTTTGTTTTTGACCCCCACTCAACGCCGCGGGATATTTAGAAAGGAAGTTTTCAGGAGGTAATTGAACATATTGTAGCATTCTTGATACCTCATCGAGTCTTTCGACGGCAGTACCAATTCGATGTATATCTAAAGCAACCTTTATTAGCTCCCCCACTTTTTTTCTAGGGTTCAGTGATGACGAAGTATCCTGATGAATCATCTGCATCTTTGATGTCAGCTTACGTCTGCTCTCATCATTAAGATGCGAGATTTTTTCTCCTTTGAACCTTATCTCTCCTGAAGTAGGGTGCACTACACCCAAGATTGTTTTCGCAATGGTCGTCTTACCGGACGCTGTTTCTCCAACTAACCCGAACAATCCTCCTTTCTTTATATTAAATGAAACATTGTCTACAGCTCTTACCGTACCAACCTCTTTCTTGAGTAAACCTTGATAAATCGGAAAATACACTTTTAGATTTCTAATATCTAACAGAGGGACTTCTGACATTTTATCTACCCTCCTGGAATAATCTGCAGGCAACAAAATGATTTTCTTTTACTTCGATCATCACTGGCCTTTGGTTCTTACACGACTCGTCTGCAGAGGGACATCGAGGATAAAACCTGCAACCTTTTGGGGGGTGGACATAGTCTGGAATGGTACCATCAATTCCATTGAATTTTTCGCGAGTTATCTTCGGAAGAGCATTTATAAGACCCGAAGTGTAAGGGTGCAGAGGCTCATTAAAAATTTCACGTACGTTTCCCATCTCCACTATCTGTCCTGCATACATTATATAGACTCTTTTAGCAATTTTTCTCGTGACACCGAGATTATGGGTAATATATAGCATTGACAAGTTGCTATCCTCTGCTATTTTCTTGAGTAATGTGATAATTTGCTTCTGAACAGTTACATCGAGTGCCGTAGTCGGTTCATCCGCAAGAAGAAGTCGCGGTGAACCTATAAGAGATATGGCAATTAAAATCCTTTGAGCCATACCCCCACTCAGTTGATAAGGATAATATTCAAGAACTCTTTCAGGGTCTGGTATCTGAACTTTTTGCAGCATCGTGATAATTTTTTTGACCACTTGTTGTGTTTGCTTTTTATTTAACTTTTTTCTATAATAGTTTATCCTTGAAACATGCTCTTCACCTTGTCTCATAGCCAAGTCAAGAAATTGAGCCTTTATTGTAAATACAGGATTCAATGAGACCAAAGGGTCTTGAGGAATTAGGGAAATCCCTCTTCCACGTAGTTTACAGAGTTCCTTTGTTGGTAGAGTAAGTAGATTTTTGTCTCCGAACAGTATCTGGCCATTGGTAACTTTACCTGGAGGTATTGGTAGGATACCAAGAATTGTTTTAAGTGTCACTGATTTTCCGCATCCAGTCTCTCCCACCAATCCTACCGTTTCTTTTTCACCCACATCAAGATTTATGTGATCAATTACTTTTGCTTCGCCCTCAAAAGTATTAAATGAGACAGCCAAGTTCTTTATAGACAATATTGGAGATGTCATCACATAACCTCGACGTCCAAGAGATCTCTCAAACCATCACCAATCAGATTAATCGAGAAGACAGCCAAAAATATAAATATTCCAGGAAACGTGGTTATCCACCAGATACTGGGAAGGTACAATCTTCCTTGACTAACCATTAGTCCCCACTCAGGTGTTGGTGGAAGAACGCCCAGCCCTAGGAATCCGAGTGCAGCAGCGTTTAATATAGCATATCCTATATCAAGTGTAATTTTTACAATGATTGGAGGGATTGCGTTTGGAAGTATCTCACTAAACATCGTACGGGTACTTTTGGCACCCAGAAGCCGACTAGACTCAACAAAAGTCTCTTCTCGAAGGCTGATCACTTCTCCATGTACAAGACGAGTATACCAGGGCCACCAAACGATTGAAAGGGCGAAAATAATATTTTTCAATGAGGGTCCAAAAACACCTATCACAAGAAGAGCTATTATTAATGGTGGTATCGAGAGAAAAACGTCTGTTGTCCTCATTATTACACTGCCAATTCTTCGACCAATATATCCAGCTATCAAGCCTAGAGTACAACCTATAGATGCACCGACCAATGGAATAATTAAGCCCGCTAATAGTGTATTTCGTCCACCAAACGTGATACGAGAAAAAATATCCCGCCCCATTTGGTCTGTGCCTAAGATGTGCAACATACTTGGAGATTTGAAAGACTGCGAAAGATGTATTGCATCACCTGCATCCTCTGGATAAGGAGCCAGCCAAGGTGCGAAGATACACATTAACAATAGAGATAAGAACACTCCGATCCCTACTATTGCAAGAGTATTCTTCCTGATCACATATATTCCTCGAAAGAAGGACTCCAAATAAGCACGGCATGATATCAATTTAGTACTGTAATTTGTCTTACCCATATCTTATCCTCGGATCGAAATACCCATAAAACATGTCTACAACGAAATTAGCAATAATGAAGGTAACACCAGCTACAATCGTTACACCGACGATGGCATTAAAATCGGCATATAGTACGGCGTTACTGCCGTACCTGCCTATTCCAGGCCAAGAAAAGACGGTCTCAACGACAAAAGACATGGCTATAATCGAAGCGAACAATAGTCCTATAATTGACAATACTGGAATAAATGAAATTTTAAATAGATACTTCCTATTTATAAGATCCTCTGGCATTCCATTTGCTTTCACCATCATTACATAAGGTGCTCTTTTGTGCTCAATGATTCCTGCACGCAGCAAACGAACAATTTGAGCTAAAGGAGATACTGATAGAGAGATTGCAGGGAGTATTATATGCTTAAGACTGCTTACAAAGGCAGGGATGTTCAGAGTAACAAGACTGTCTATCAGGTATAGGCCTGTTATATGTGCTGGGGGAGGTATACCAGATCCAATTCGTCCCGAAATAGGCATTATTCTCATATAAAAACTGAAGACAAGAATGAATATGATAGCTAGCCAAAATCGAGGCACTGAAACGCCAAACAGCGAAACTACACGGGATAGATGGTCGATCCACTTATTCTGTTTTATTCCGCTTACTATTCCTAACGGTATGCCTATTGCCATCGCAATAGTCATTGAAACAAGCGCCAATTCAAAAGAGGCGGGATAGAACTGTACTACGTCCTGGCATACATCTCGATTGGTGAGCAATGAGAGACCCATCTTTCCGTGTAAAAGGTTCTCTAAAAAAATTAGGAATTGGATATGGATGGGTTTGTCGAGACCAAGCGAATATCTCAATGCGGAAATTTGGGACATTGGTGCATCAGGGCCAAGTGCAAGCCTTGCGGGGTCCCCAGGAAGCATACGTGATAGTATAAAGACTAATACCATTACGCAAAAAAGGGTAGGTATAAACAATAGTAAACGCCTAAGCAGATACTCTCTGAATCGCATGTTTTTTCCCCTATAAATTTTGACTTGTAAATTAATTGGTAGATTTACCTTAAGCTGTGGAGATTCCACCAGTATTCATCGAAGCTCAATAAACCATAATATAGGTATCCATGAACATAATCGCGATAAGCCATTCGATGGATCCCTGTTGCAATCCATAAACATGCTACTCTTTCAGTTATATTACCTTGGATGTCTTTATAAAGCCGATCTCTTAATTGAGGATCAATGGTTGACCTTGCCTTTAATATCGTATCTGAAAGAGTTTTGTCCTTACACCACATCGCCGAAGTGTATCCCGTTGCATCTAGAGTATACCGCATTAAGAAATAATCTGCCGAGACATAGCTTGCAGTACTCGATAGGCAAAAGAAATGGGGGGTAGTTTCTGGTTTTGCAGTTAACGCAACCATCTGTGCCCACGGCATGGGTCTTAATTGAACATCTAAACCGATCTTACCCAGATTGTACTTCAAAAGAGCGCTCAGCCTAGCTTCCCATTCTAGGGCGTTAACATAAACACAGTCTAATGTCATTGAAGAAAGTTGCTCTGATGTATATTTCGATTTTGCAAGTTCTGATTTTGCTTTAGCTATATTATATTCAAATGCTAATCCCGTTTTATTGTGTTCGGGCATGTTAACTGTTACAGGACCTTCTGCTTGACAACATCCGGGTAGTACCTCCATTAGCGCTTCTTGGTAATCAAATGCATAGCAAATTGCTCTTCTTACATGAACATCGTCTGTCGGAGGCTTCTGATTATTCATCGTGTAGTGTATCATTTCATAGGATGGATCCTCTTGAACAGTTATACCAGGATATGACTTAAGTTCTTTAAAAGTTTGATAGGTCAGATAATGGTGAGCCATATCGATATCTCCAGTTTCAAGTGCTACCTTAACGGATGCCTCTTCTGGCATTATCTTAAAATAGACCACCTCTGGTTGACCCGTTGTCCAACCTCGCCAGTAGTCTTCAAACTTTTGAAACACCATTTCGGTACCGCGCAGCCAGCTTTTCAAAGTATAGGGGCCGCTTCCTTCTTCATGATCGGCGAGCCATGTCTGTGCATAGTCTCCATACTCACCAAAATCTCCTTCTTCCTTATGACTCATTGCTAGTTTCTCATTTATCACATATATACTGACAAGAGTTTTTATAAATGGTCCGAAGGGGGCAGTCAAATGAATTTCAACTGTATGATCATCAATAACTACTGCGCTGTGATCAGTCATTATAGGAGTCCATATATACGACATGCCCTTCCCGAGAGCCGCCATTCGGTTAATCGAGAATGCAACGTCTTTCGCAGTTAATGGTGTGCCATCATGAAACTTCACGCCGTGCTGGATATCGAGTGTGTATGTAAGCCCATCGGGAGAAACGTTCCAACTTTTTGCTATGCCTGGCTCGATTGTCCCACCCTCTCCTAACATCACGATTGAATCGTAAAAGTTGTGAACGGCCGTGTTGCTCGTTGCATCGTATGTTACGCATGGATCGACCGTTTTAATGATTTGGTTTGTACCGAAGGTAAAAGTGACCTGCTTCTCTCCTCCCACAAATCCACTAAAAGCGGTCATCGTTATACAAATTGCTATGACAGATATCACATTAATTTTTTTGTTCATTTTCTTACCCCTTTCTTTGATGCCCAAATCGTATTAATTCTCATGCAATACGATATATTTAATATTTTTGGTTAACTCCTTCAATGTGTAGTCCCATAATTATTTCCTACATATACTCCCTT
>DUKC01000116.1:353-5807 GCA_013329495.1 Thermoplasmata archaeon | reverse complement strand
TATATTTAAGGCTTTTGTTATTCGAAAAAAATCTTCCATACCCAAAATTTTAAAAGAGTTACAAAGGATTCTAAAAATTGCAAAGCGTAAAAATCAACTTTACAATGACCAAAATTAAAGTAAAAAACTTGGATAAATCATTTGAGCAATATGGGCGAATAATAAAGCCCTTTAATGAGGGTCCTGCAGAGCAAGGCAAAGGGTGGGACTTTTACATGCTTTCCAAGTCCAAAAGCGATGGGTGGAGAATTGGTTATCTTATTCAGACATCTAAAGAGGTGAATTACCTGGAAAAGCATCCAAAATCAAAAGAAACTTTTGAACCAATAGAAGGTGTGGGAATAATTCTTTTATCTTTAGGAGATAAAATTGATGCTTATTTGTTGGATAAACCAATTATCCTGAATGAAGGAGTGTGGCATGCTCTAGTAGCTTTATCTGAAAGAGTGAAGATAAAAATATCAGAAAATTTGGAAGTAGAGAAGATAACAAGGCCGATAAAGCCACCCAGACTGATTATACCCACCTCAGCTAAAGAGTTGTGATTTTTATCTTATTGTTTGATCTAGGTTCTTGCTAGCTCCTTGGGAGTGGCAGGGTATTGCTTTCGGTTCTAAACTTCGCTCTTCTAAAAACTCTCCTTTCAGGACTTTATAACATTTATCTTGCAAGGAGTTCTCACGGTTGTTTCCTAGTTTGGACTCAATGATTTCCGCTTTGCAATTCTAGTTCCGTAGTATACCAATAGAACGCTGGCCATTACTCCAATTGAGGCTCCGTACAGAAAGGGAGTAGAGGAGGTAAATTTAGCCATCAAAAGGCCTGCTATCAAACTTGCTGGAAGCGTTGCCAAATCAAGGGCCATGTGGATTGTTCCAAGAGCCGTAGGCCTGAGATCTTCGGGAACCATGTCAGAAATGTATGCTCTCTGTACAGGATCAACAGAGGCTTTGAACACTCCATACAAAAGGAATAGGATAGGAAGGGTCCAAAAAACTCTGTTGAAAGCAAATCCAATGCAGGTCAGCGCAAACACAAAATATCCAAAAGACAGGATATAGTGCTTACCTACTCTATCAGATAACACGCCAAACGGAATCGAGAGAGCGGCTTCGCTTACTTTAGAGAGAAGGTACAGCAGTATGGCAATCTGTACGCTGCAGAACTCGTATGCTCTCAACATTAGAAACATGTAGGTAAAATTTCCTATATCAAAGAAAGTTATCAACCCGATCGTCACCAAAGATTCTCTCGGTAAGGCTTTCAGACTCAAACTCAGCTTTCTTGGATTTAGTTTTGTCTCCTTTTCCCTAACCCAAAACAGAGGTATCAGAGCGACAAATCCTATCCCCGCTGCCAAGAGAAAAAGTTTGGGATAGCCAAGCCCAATGAAGAGGAATGCTAGCAGAGGGCCGATTATGGCTCCTGTTGTGTCCATGGCCCTATGGACTCCAAAGCCGTATCCTCTCCGCTCTGTCAAGGACGCTATTATTGCATCTCTTGGACTTTTTCTTATCCCTTTCCCAGCCCGATCTGTCGACCTAAAAAGCAACGCCAGAGGCCAGACTGTTGAAAAGACCAGACCTAGCTTTGAGCAGGCGGAGAGAAAATAACCAGAGAAAACGATCGGCCTTTTTTCTTTTTTCTTTCCGGAATAGTGACCAGAAAACAAATTCAGCACTCCGACCAAGGCGTCTTCGATACCTCCGACTAGGCCTATTATCACAGCGCCAGCACCAAGAGTCGTAAGAAAATCAGGAAGCACCGCAAAGACAGTCTCGCTGCTTATGTCTGTCAATAGACTCACCCCACCAAGCAGTATGATGCCTATTGAGAGCTTTTCTTTAAGATCCTGATGTGGTTTTTCCATTTTTGCAGCCGTGAAGAAGCGCTTTCAATTTTGAGTGGAGAATAAAATGCCCGAATGTATAAAAATGTTGTTGGCAATTTATTCAATTATTATCCACCTTTTTTATACCTAGGGGTATTGCCTCTCTTTCAACTCTCCATTCTTTAACATAATCTCCCTTTGGGCTATCGTTCCGCTCAATAGAAACGGATCTTGTCTCTTCAGAGATGAATGGGATTAAATCTTTGATAAGCTTCCAATTTTGCGAATCTAGCCCTACCTCAACTCTGATTCTGTCTTCCATTGAAAGATCTGCTTCTTTTCTCATCTCCTGAATTCTCCTTATGATCTCTTTGGCAAAACCCTCAGCTTGCAACTCCGGCGTCAAATGGGTGTCGAGTATAAAGAATTCTTCCTCATCGAGAGGCTGGCATTTTGTGTTTTCCTTTTCTTTCCACCCGATGTTCAAGTGCTGCTCTGTCAATTCAAACTCCTTTCCATCGTAGGCCAGCCTCACCTTTCCCGACTTTTTGATGTGCTCCCTGACGAATAGGGGGTCGGCCTGCTCGACAGCTTTAACGACATCCTTTGTGCCTGTTTTGAATTCCTTTCCAATGCTTGCCAGGTTAGGCTTTACAATCAATTCGATGAAGGCAGAGGCATCCTTGGAAATCTCGATATTCTTCACGTTCAATTCCTCCTTCAACAGACCAAACAGGCTCTCAACGGCATTGATTTTTTCATCCTTCACCACCAAAACAACCCTTGAAAGAGGATATCTAATTTTTACTCCCGCCTTGGATCTCAAGGCTCGACCGATTTCTGCCCACTCTCGGAGGAGTTGCATTCCTGACTCGAGACCTTCGTTGGTTTTGTCTTTGCCCCATTTGGGATAATCTGTGAGGTGAACGGACTCCGGCATCGACGAGGTCTTCAAGCTTTGATAGATCTCTTCAGATAGGAAGGGCATGAGGGGCGCAAGAAGTTTGACGAGAGTCATCATCGAATCATACAGAGTTGAGTAACCCCCCGCCTTGTCGGAGGTCATCTCTTCAACCCAGAACCTTTTTCTGCTTCTGCGAATCCACCAATTTGAAAGATTGTTTATGACAAATTCTTCAAGCGCTCTGGTAGCCTTGTGCATTTCAAGCCTCTCCAAGAAATAGCTCACATCTTTTACCAGGGAGTTGAGTTTTGATAGGATCCATTGGTCGAGCAGTGTGCGCTTTTCTGGAGGAACGTAATGTTTGTGGGGGTCAAAGCTGTCTAACTCGGCGTAGGTAGTGAAGAAAAACCAGGTGTTCCAAAAGGTGCTTATGAATCTGTTGGTGACCTCCTTTATTGCCTCCTCATAGAATCTTTTGGGAGCCCACGGGGCATTGACAGACAGCAGGTGCCACCGGACAGGGTCCGCTCCCTCTTTCTTCAGGACCTGCCCAGGCTCAAGGTAGTTGTGCTTTGATTTGCTCATCTTCTCCCCCCGCTCGTTCAAGATGAGCTCGAGCACCAGAACCGATTTGTAAGGATTCGTGTTGAACAAAATTGTGGAGATCGCCAACAGAGAATAGAACCAGCCGCGAGTCTGATCTATTGCCTCGGTGATGAAGTCAACTGGAAAGTTTTCTTTGAACAATTTCTGATTTTCAAAAGGATAGTGGAACTGGGCGAAGGGTGCGCATCCCGAATCGTACCAGGCATCTATCACCTGCGGCTCTCTGACCATTTTCCCCTTGCATTCAGGGCAGATCAATTCAAACTCGTCCACCATGGGTTTGTGGAGATCCAGCTTCGGGGGTAGATGAGGGGATAGTCTTCTCAGCTCTTCTATGCTCCCAACACAGACTTCTTTTTTGCAATCAGAACACGTCCAGATTGGCAGGGGGGTGCCCCAATATCTCTCTCTTGACAGTGCCCAATCCTTGGGGTTTCTTATGAATTCACCAAATCTGCCATCTTTGATATAGCTGGGATACCAGCGTATCTGAGAATTGTTTCGGATCAACTCTTCTTTGAGTTTTGATATTCCGATGAACCAGGATTCGGATGCATAGTAAAGCAGAGGCGAATCGCACCTCCAACAAAAGGGGTATTCGTGCCTGTGCAGCTCCTCTTTAACTATCAATCCTCTCCGCTTCAAATCCTCTATGATCGAGGGATCTGCATCTTTCACAAACATGCCTTTCCAGGGCTCCACCTCTTCTTTTATGCTACCGTCTCGACTGACCAGCTGGATCAGAGGCAAGTCGTATTCTTTTCCAGCCTCATAGTCGTCTTCACCGAATGCCGGAGCCACATGGACTATACCCGTTCCCTCATTTGTGGTGACCCAGTCGGCACCTATAACAAACCAGCAGCGCTTTTCTGGAACGACAAAAGAATAAACTGGCTCATATTCTCTTCCTTCTAGCTCACTCCCCCTATAAGAGGCGACTACTTGATAACTCTTCTGCTGGAACAACCTGTCCACACATCCCTTTTCAAGCACCAATTTTTCGGGCTTCTCTCTTCCGTTTAGCTCGATCTTAAGATAGGTTTCGCTCGGATTGACAGCAAGAGCCACGTTTGACAGCAGGGTCCACGGAGTTGTCGTCCAGACAAGGAAACAAACACCGGGCTCATTCTTAGCCTTGAACTTCACATAGATAGAAGGGTCCTCAACATATTTGTAGCCCTGAGCGACTTCATGGCTGGACAATCCTGTTACACATCTTGGACAGTAGGGTATGACTTTATGCCCTTTGTACAATAATCCTCTCTCCCACGCCTTTTTCAGACTCCACCACACAGACTCAATGTATTCAGTTTTGTAGGTTATATATGGATTATCGAGATCGATCCAAAATCCCGATTTTTTCGTGAGACTGACCCACTCGTTTATGTACCTGAACACAGACTGCCTGCATCGCTCGTTGAACTTAGTTATCCCGTACTGCTCAACCTCTCTCTTGTTTTTTAGTCCAAGCTCTTTCTCAACCTCTATCTCGACAGGCAAACCGTGAGTGTCCCAACCTGCTTTTCTCAAAACCTTGTGACCCTGCATCGTGTTGTATCGAAGGACAACATCCTTTATTATCCTCGTGAAGAGATGGCCAGGATGGGGCATTCCATTTGCGGTGGGGGGACCCTCAAGGAAAATGAAAGGTTCAGAACCTTCTCTAAGCTGAATTGATTTTTCGAAGATGTGGTTTTTATCCCAAAACTCCAGTATTCTTTGCTCAATTTTGGATGGATTGTATTCCTTCGGTACGGTTTTTAGCAATTTGTTCACCTTGCTGTTGCCTAACTCATAGAGGTAATGCAAGAAGCGTTAAAAACAGTTTTGCTTGAGTTGAGGAGGGAATGATTTTTAGGTTGATTCGAGAATCTGAGAAAGAAACAAGGAAAGACACTTTCTTCTTGGGTTTTAAGGCTTAATCCCAAAATAAAGTAACCTAATGAGAACAAAGATATATTTGGGATGGGAAAAGCAAAAAGAAGAGGCAATCCGAAACTCCTCGGCCATCTCAACCAGAACTTCCACGAACTATTCTTCCTTGCGACAATAAAAGCAGTAAAGAGTTCGCCACCATCCTGGAAGCAGGCTTATTAGGAATTCAAAGAAAATT
>DUKC01000116.1:0-337 GCA_013329495.1 Thermoplasmata archaeon | reverse complement strand
TTTTTGCTCTCAAAACACAATGAGATGCAAGTTGAAGAGCTGGGACTAAAAGTTCTAGCTCACCGACTAAAGCAGAGGCACCCCGTGAACAGGCTAAGAAGCACGCGCTTCCCTTTTGATTGAGGCGAGGGAGGTGAAAGGAGGAAAAGAAGACCCTTGAGCTAGAGGGAACTCTTACTCTCCTTTTGGGAAGAGTTCTCTCCTTTCTAAAAGATCTTTGTCCTTGGGCCAGAAGACTTTTTCCTTTCACTTGAGTTTGGATGAAGGAAGTAGAAAAGGAGGATTGCCAGGATGTCATCTTGGGATAAAGCCGGGTTTTAACATAACTTTATATAGG
>DUKC01000068.1 GCA_013329495.1 Thermoplasmata archaeon | reverse complement strand
TCACCCCCTCCTCGCCATAAGTGGTAAGGCTTCCCCCTTGAGGGGGAGAAAACGCCTACGGCGTTTTAGTAAAATCCTTCACCCTAAAGGGCGGGGTTTTAAACCCATAAAAGGTCCATAAAGATAAGAAAAAAAGGATCCATCATTCACAAGTTCTTTCCAAAGAGCGTATGGTCCGGAATGAAGAGGATTGAAATCAGAGGACACTCAGACACGACATCATAAAGTCGTTGAAGGCGGGACACATTTTGCCAAGAATTGATAGCACACAAGCACTGGGGCATATAAATAAGGGTATAACAAGCCCACAGCTCGTAGGAACGCAACAACAAGCACAAAGGTCAACTAATGGTGCCAAACAATAATCGCCTAGTGTAATTCCCAAATTTTCCATTGCCATTTTTATCACCTTCTGTATCTGATATTCTTTAATATTTACCCGTTGCCAACCCGTGAAGTGTTCCGAGAGTTGTGTCCCAAATGCCCTTCAAAGTCAGTACAACACTTTCAACCACACCCATGTCTTTCACTTCTACTTTTATCGTAAAGCTGGCCTCGCCTCTTTCGGCCTCAAAAGGCACCGGTTTGTACTCGGCTCCCTTCTGCCAGAGCCAGTCGCTCAAAGTTTCAAGCCGAGGGGCCAGTATCTCGTTCGACAGCGTATTCAATTTATTTGGACTGGTCTCAATGCTGGAGAATCCCCCCCAAACCTTTTCTAAGATTTCCTCTGTTGGAACTGCGAGGGGCGCGATAAGAGCACCAATCAACGGCTCTATAAATGAAGGGAAGAGCACCGGAAAAACTGCTTTTGTGGCAGATTTGTATGCATCTCCGAGGGGAGGAGTAAACTTGTTGAGGGTATTGCTCATTCGGTAGATAATAGGCGAAGCAATGTCATAAGCGGAAGAGGACAGATTTTCAAATACAGGCAGGAAATCCTCGTGATACTTTTCGTATATTGGGGTTGCTACCAATCCAATAGGAGTTCCGAGCAAATAGATGGCTGCTATGCCTAGGCACATGACATCAGCAGTCAAATGAGTTGATAAAGACACATTTTCCATAGCCCATATTTCTCTTAGATTGTCTAGTGCGATTGCAGCAGTGTTTGGTCCCCAGAATCGCAGGTATGCGAGTAGTTCCAGTATGCCATCGACCGTTTGGGGAAGCTCTTTGATCATTGGTGGGTATCCTTCGGTAAGGAAATAAGACAGGTGGGTTATAGAATAGGAAGGAGCATCTACCAGGATTTTCCCGAAATGTCCCACTGTTTCTGGTAAATTTTTCATCCATAATCCAAGAATAGAAGGCAAACCCTTCGCTGTCGCATCCAATAGCTCTGACACAGGCAGCAGAATATCGTCGAGCTCTCTCATCAATGAGTATGTTATGGAAGTTGCTATCGTTGGAAGATCTGCTACCAGAGCAAGACCTCTATCTATGAGAGGAGTCCACATATCAGAAATTACCAGGTATAGGATCATTTCAGTAAGGAAAGGAGACATGCCAAGCATATCTGGCATCAATCCTTCCAAGCTTGGGATGAAACCAAGGATGCCAAGCCTGAAGACATCTTCAATTAGAGTAATGGAAGCGTAGAAGTCTTCTTTGACCGAGAGTGTCAGTTCATAAGTTCCCGGCTTCAAACCTTCCAACAGGAAGACAAACTCGTAGTCGTCTCCGGGGGGGATCGAAAAAGTGCTTTTTCCCCAACTCGTCACATTAATGTCTTCTGAGCCAATCAATTCTAAAGAGCTATAATACATTAGGTCATTGCTCCCGCTGTTATTAACCTTTATTTTGAAGAATTTTTCTTTACCGGTGAACATCTCAATTTGCTTGTCAAATTCAATGGTTATGTCGGTGTCCCCAATTCTGTGTTCGAGTGTTTTTACTTCAATAACCCCAGAAGAAGAAAGGAGGGGGGGGTCTATTGCTACGAAAACTAAGGCCATAATTAAAAACACAGTTATTGCTCCAACAACCTTCTTTCTTCTCATTTTTTCACCTCTTTCTTTAATTCCTTTTTCCCCTGTTTCTCTATTCTTACATCCTTTTCAGTTAATAATGCAGGAATAAGCATATTAGTCAAAAGAAACATTATCGCAATGCAGATAGCTACGGCGGCCATTGGCTGGGCGACAAAGGCTTTGATATAGGCAAAGCTGAATATGAAGAAAACTCCAAAGTCCGTGATTGCCGAAAACATGATTGCTTTTCCTGTTGTTGAAAAAGTGTATTCAACACTGCCAGTCTTGTAGCTGTTCCATATCAAGTGGTCACAGTAGTCAGGAGCTATCGATGTTATAAATATGATGGGTATGATTAATCCTGGATTAATTTTTATGCCAAAGAGAGGTATTATTCCCAGCCACCACATGCAGCTAAACACCATGGGCAAAGCTACCGCTAAAACAGCTCTTCCTTTCCTAACAAACAAGAATATTAGTATCAAAGAAGCCGCCAAAGCAAAAAAGAATAAAATCCAGCTCCATGCGGAGGTAATTGCCAAAAAGTTATAGGTCGAAGTTCTTAATCCTTCTACATAAAATTCAACATCGTCTGGCTTGTATCCATCTCTTTCAACTTCTTCTATGGCTCGATAAATCTCCTCTTTTAGGGCTTTCGATTCGTCCCAACCATAACCCGCTAGATAAATGATGGGCAGGAAAGCTATCGTATCGTCTTTACCGATAAACATCTTAAGCCATGGGCTCCAGTAAGGATCTGCTCTTATTTCTTCTAAGCTGCTCTCTATGCCTTCTCGGGTATCCGGGCAAAGTCCTTCGATGGGATAACCTGGAATTATTGATTCAGCTATGCCTAAGAGGGTCCCAACGTTCCCATATTTTTCTGCTTCATACAAACCTATATACCAATGAGGGTTAAGCACGCCAATCGTTAAGGCACTTATCGACCTTGGATTTTTCCTTAACTCGTCTTCTAACTTAAAAATATACGTTCTTGTAGCAGGATCTGTGAGGTCTCCTTCTATGATCCCTATCTCGATAGTTATGGTGTCTTCGGGTCTTCCCATCTGTGGGGCTATTCTTCCCATTATGTAATTATAGTCTTTCATCAAATAATCATCGCCCCATATAGGGTCGTCCGTCGGAAACATATCTGTTATTGGGTCCGTCATGTATTCAAGTCTCGAAATGTTTGTGAAGAAGACGCAGGAGACTATTATGAAAGCTATTATAGTTAGAGTTTTGTGCTTGCTAACTCCTCTTGCAATTGCAGGCATGACTTTTGATGGTTTAAACTTAACAGATGCTTTTTTTGCTCCTTTGGACAAGCTGGTTAGAGCGGGAATAAAAGTCCAAGCCAGCACCAAAACGCAAGTCATCGCAAATGCGGCGGATATCCCTAATTGAGCTAACGCGATCATTCCACACAACGTCATTGCCAATAATCCAACATTTGTATCTAGGGTAGCCAGTAGCATTGCTACTCCAGCTTTCTTCCCGGTTTGATCGAAGCTTTCCTCATCGTTTAATCCTTTGGTTTTGTGCTCAAAATATTCATTGAGTATATGGATGGAATAATCAATTCCATTTCCAAGCACTATAGGAATAATCGCAAGGCTGAAGGCTGAAATTTCCCAGCCCAGCCAAGACATCATACCCAGAGTCCAAATAAACGTTATTAGCAGGTTTATCAAAGCGATGAAAACCGTATTAATGTTTCTAAAGGCAAGATAAAGAGCGACTAAGATAAATATGACTATGGGAGGAATTAAATATTCTGCAGACCATATCGAAGCTTCGGTTAAATGATACATTCCAGTTCCAACACCCAAAGGAATGAGATATTCAAAATCAAAAATATCATATTTTATCTCCGGGCTTCCGGCTTCGCAGTCTCTCATATATTCTTCAACTGCGGCTCTGATATCGTGTCCGATTTCCACATTTTCCAGAGAGATAAACTCTCCTGGCTTCTTCTCTGCGGGTTCATAACCCACCGCCATGATAAACCAGTCAAATTGCCCTTCAGGTCCTGTTAAAAAAGGCGTTAGCTGACCGGTAATTTGCCCGATTATTGCCCATACTGCTGTCCCTAGAACTTTGAGTTCCGCATCACCTTCGGGAAGCATGTAGTAGGAAGTATCTTCCATAGCGTGATTTGCATAGTTTATATAACAATATATATGAGCAAGCAAACCATTCATCTCATTGACTTCGGGAACTCTATCTTTTATATAATGCCAGAGCTCATCTTGTGCCCTTATCCCTATAGGATCTGTTATATTAGTAACACCATACTTAGCAGCTTTATCAGGGTCCAGCACGGTGATTATCATTTCTATGGCTTCTAACCCTTCTGTCTTTTGAAGCAACCTTTTCATGGCTTTTGTGTTTGGATCTTCCGTCGGCAAAAAAGTTGTGAAATCAGTAGAAAACTTAAGACCTTTTTTTCCTATGCTTTCTATCGGCACCATTCCTATGGCAAAAAAAATAGTGAGAATCAGGACTATTGTAACAACCAATTTACCACGCCTGAAACAACCACTGACTAAGTTCCCCAAGGGTTTAGCGACAACGTCGCCGGGCAACTTTCTTTCTGTTTGCGAAAATTCAGGCAATTTCTCGTCTTTACCTTTATCTTTCATTACATGAGTGTATATTTTGTGGGTATTAAAAACTTGCGAAAAGAACTAAGAGAGGATGGCGAGGTTTTTTTGGGATCGTTTACTGCTTTCGTGAGTCATGCTAAAAAAGGGTTAAGGGAATCATCGAAAACTTTATTCCCTAAGTTAAATGGCATTTAGAAAAAGCAAAAGTTTGATTTTTAAC
>DUKC01000077.1 GCA_013329495.1 Thermoplasmata archaeon | reverse complement strand
TCGGAGATACTGTTTAAATCGTTAATCTTAAGTATCCCGAATGACATTAGGAAAAACATAAAAATGACTCTGGAGCCTTTTATTATTGTAGATAATGTTACAAAGAATTTTGACGATGCTGTTTTAAAAGACATAAGTACGAGCATTGCAAAAAGTGAAGCAGTAGGTTTGATTGGGAAGAGTGGAGCAGGGAAATCGATTTTAATTCACATGTTAAGGGGAAAATACAAGCCGGATAAAGGTAAAATAATATACAGGGTTTTGGTGTGTCCAAATTGTAATTGGTTGGAGCCTATAGACAAGCCACACTCATGTCCAAAATGTAAAACACCTATGATAGTTAAAGAGATAGACTTCTGGAAAGAAAAGAAAGAAATACAAAAAGCAATTGTAAAAAGAATATCTATTCTGTTCCAGCATTCTTTTGCTTTGTATGAAGACTTGACAGTAACCGAAAACATAATGGAAGCGTTTCCTCAAGAATTGGGTAAAAGTGAAAAGATAGATCAGACGATTGAACTTTTAAAGAAACTCCACATGACTCATCGAGCTACTCACATCGTTCGCGATTTGAGTGGAGGAGAAAAACAGAGGGTTATTCTAGCCAGAGAGTTAGCAAAAGATCCAATGATCTTACTCGCAGATGAGCCGACTAGTACTCTGGATCCTACTCATGCTAGATATGTCTGTGAGGTTCTGGATGAAAAAATAAGAAATGGTCTTACGATGGTGTTTACCTCTCATGAAACAAACGAGATCAGGCAACTTTCTACAAGAGTGATTTGGCTAGAGAATGGAAGATTGATCGAGCAAGGCATTCCAGAAAAAATAGTTCCACGATTTACTCAGATTTATAAAACAAAGAAAAAGAGGTTTACATCATTTGGAAAGCCTCTATTAAAGGTTAATAACGTAAAAAAATATTTCTACTCCATCAATAGAGGTGTGGTTAAAGCTTTAGATGATGTGTCTTTTGAGGCTAGAGAAAGAGAGATCTTTGGAATAGTGGGACCAAGTGGAGTGGGCAAGACCACTCTTTCCAGATTGATTACGGGGATTTCTTCTCCAAAAGAGGGGAAAGTGTTGGTTAAAATAGGTGATGACTGGATTGACATGTCCAAGGAGGGTCCGTCAGGTAAGGGCAGAGCTGCCCCGTACATCAGCATCCTACATCAAGAATACTCTTTGTATCCATTTAGCACAATGCTGGAAAACCTAACAAGTTGTATTGGAGTAAAGCTCCCAAAAGAGATAGCAAGAATAAAAGCAATAGAGACATTAAGGGGAGTTGGTTTTTCACCTAAAGTAATAACAAACAAGCTTCTAAATTCTTTTCCCAACACTTTGAGTGAAGGAGAAAAACAGAGGGCGATGATAGCCAAAGTGCTGATGAAAGAGCCAAAGCTCATGGTCTTGGATGAGCCAACAGGAACTCTTGACCCTATTTCAAAGCAGGCTATAGTGGATTGTATATTGAGAGCTAGAGAAAACTTAGATCAAACTTTTATAGTAATCAGCCATGACCTAGATTTTGTGATCGATACCTGCGACAGGGTTATTCTTATGAATGAAGGAAAAATTTACTTGGAAGGCAGGCCTAAAAGTGTTGCGGAGGCATTTGAGAAAAATGAAACGTTTAGGGAGAGACCCAATCCTTGTTGAGTGCAGAGAGTCCATGGGTTTGGGAATGGGAGGAGGATTGGCTCAAAGGAACACCATTTCAGAGTGTGGAAAAAGAGAGGTGATAGCCATTGCCATGGGGCCAGGAAAAAGACACATTACAAAACCAGTCTGTGAGATTACTACAGCTTTGAGGCAAGAGGGAATACAAACAAGTGTTATTGTTCTTAATGCTGGCAGTGGAGTTCCTCAAGATTGCCCATCTCAATCGTTAGGAGGACTCTTTGGATTGGAAAACCTTGAAATTGAGAGAATATCTCGCTATAAACTTGCAATAATTCATCTCGGAAGCATTAGGACTCATATTCTTTACAAAGCTCGATTGATTCTTAGAAATGTCAACATCCCGGCAATAATTGTATGTCAGTGTCCTGTTAATCTGAGCGACTTTGCCAGCGTAGGTATCAAAATAAAAGGTCGCACCTCAAAAGATGCGAAAACTATTGGTGAAATAGTTGATGTAGTAACAGGTGTTATTCGAGGAATCAGTTGTCCCAAGAGTAAATTAGACGAAATTATAACCAAAGTAAACGAAAATTTGATCTGAACATTGCCCAAAAAACTGTCTTTTGTTTTATTAGATTAATAGGAGGCGACGGCATTAAGGCTGTGGGAGGACATCTCTCGCCTGCATCATTCTTCATTAGATACTCAGCAATCACGGAATCTCAGATACAAGGAAAGAGAATGCGTTTGATGCGATGAAAACCCCGTACCTCTATTACAAGATCCTCAAAATTCTGAAGGAGATGTGGAAAAAGTTTCTGTTGGCGAAGTGCTTCTGGAGCTCTCAAAGGTTTATAAAATAACTATGGAGAAAAAGCTTAGTGAAATACCAAAAAGTGAAAAGCTGGCAGATCTACTTAAATGGGGTATATTCCCTAAAAATTGAGGAGTTAAGGATCAAGAAAAATTTAGAAAGTTAAGTTAAAGGATGTAGAGATAGGCTCAGTTTGGATTATACTGCAGCTCGAGAGATCTCGAGCTGTTTGGTAAAGAAACAGCAGGACATTCTAAAGAAAAATCTCATCAACTTTGATTCGCTCTGAACCAAAATAATAAAGAGAGTTGTGAAGGGGGCGTTGCTTTCCGTTAAAACTTAAAAATTATCTCAAGCGTACTTTAGATAATTCAAGTTCTCTTTAATAAAACTATACAAAATTATTTAAATAAGGACGTAATACTATTATATTGGTGAGGAAAAATATGGAAGAACAGGAACTTTTAGATAAGTTGAAAGATAATGTAGTAGAAGGGGACGACAAGGAAATTAGAAAACTGTCTCAGGAAGCTTTGGATACCGGAGTGGATCCCTATAAAGCCCTGATGAAGGGATGTGCCAGTGGTATGGGTGTTATGAGCGTTAGGTATGACAGAAAAGAGGCTTTTGTGCCGGAGATCCTTCTGTCAGCCAGAGCGATGTATGCGGCCTTTGAAATATTAAAACCTCACATAAAGGTAGAAAAAGCAGCAGCACCTGGAAAAATACTGTTAGGAGTTGTTGAGGGAGACATTCACGACATCGGAAAAAACATCGTAAAACTTTTACTTGAGGTGGGAGGGTTCGAAGTGATTGATCTGGGCAAAGGTGTTCCCTTAAAACTATTTGTGGAAAAGACCAGAGAGATGAATCCAGACATAGTTGGGATGTCAGCTCTTATGACAACGTCCATGCTCGGAATGCCTGAAGCAATAGAACTGATCAAGGATGCAGGGCTCCGAGACAAGGTAAAAATAATGATAGGTGGAGCACCGATTACGCAGGAATACTCCGACCGGATCGGGGCCGATGGTTACGCAGAAAGTGGGCCTGGTGCCATTAAATTGGCTGAAAAATTAATGGAGAAGAGGTGATAGAGATGGAAGTATCAAAACGATGGTTGGCTTTTTTGAGAGGCGAGAAAACGGATAGAATACCAGTTATTCCCATGTGTATGGGACATTGTGCAAAAGTAATGGGTATGCCCAATCTTGGAGACTTTTATTCAAAACCGAAGTTTAACATACAGGCTCAAATGTTGGCAAGAGAGCTTTACAGATACGACCAACCACCATTCGTAATAGATCCTGGATATGGAATGGCGTGTTGGGGTTCAGAAATAGCGCTTCCCTATGGGCCAAAGATGGGAGCACCAACTCCTATGGTATCGATAGTCAAAACACCCGAGGACTTGGAGAAGATTGAGATTCCTGATCCCAGGACTGCCCCCTGGATGAAAGAGTACCGTGAGATGGTGAGACTGGCGATAGAGAAAAAACAGATGCCAGCGGTAGTAATGATGGGAGGATGGATATCTGCTACTGCTCCAATGCTTGTCAATCTTGAAACGTTTATGATATGGATGGTAGAGGAGCCAGAGCTTGCCAAAAAAGCGCTTAATATGACGGCGGAATTCGGGTATCGAATGGCTGAATCTTTTGTCGAGGATTTTGGCTCTGACACATGGGTTCCATGGGACCCCAACCCCACAGATTCCAATGTTTTGATCAGTGCAGACATGTTTGCAGAGTTTCCTTTGCCGGTTGTAAAAAAGTTGCATCAAAGATATCTGGATCTGGGTATACCAACACTATTCACACACTGGTGTGCAGACCATAGTCAGACTATAGCCAGAGGGTATGTGGAAGAGATTCCAATGGGAGAAAACGGTATACTCTCTTTCGGCCCAGAAGTGCCCATGGATGTTCAAGTCAAACGATTTGGAAAGAGATACAATTTACTGGGCAACCCAAATCCACCCCTAATGATGACATCTACCTATAATAAGTGGCTTGCAATTTGCAAGGAGAACATAGAGGTGGGCATGAAAGGCGAGAAAGGATACGCATTGGGCGTTGGATGTGAACTTCCTCCACCAGCGCCGCCTTGTAATGTGTATGCCATGACAAGGGCAGCGGAATTGTATGGTAAGTACTAAGGTCTAAAGAAAAGGATATAACCCGGAGCATATCGAGCGATTTCAGCGAATTTTTATGTAGTGATAAGTGTATAAAAGAGTGCTGAAGGTGATATGCTGAAAAAATGAGCGAAAGAGAAAATAAAATGACTCATGCAGAAAGAATCAAAAAAGCAATAGACCTAAAAGAGCCAGATAGGGTACCGATGTTTGATTCGATGAATTGGTCAGTAAATTTAGCAGGAAACAATGTTAACTGTATGGGTAAAAAAGAAAAAGATGTCAGCTTTCCTAAATGGATCCATAATCCCGACATTTTTGTTGAGTCGCAAATTAAAGCACTCGACCGCTTTGATCATGACTTTGTTCATTCCAGAATGAGCTCTCACATTCTGGCTGGACCACTGGGATGTAAAGAACAGGAACCATACTGGGGCGTACCAAATGTTGAACCGGCAATAAAAGAGCCAGAAGAATGGAAAAACTTGAGCTTTCCAGATTCAGACAAGGATGGTAAACTTCCTACACAACTTACTGCAATTAGAATGATGGAAAAAGAATTGCACATAAAAAGGGGAGATGATGTGTTCATAACAGGATTTGTAAGAGGACCTTTTACCCTGGCAGGAGTCGTATTGGGCGTTGAGAAAATGATGCTTTCCCTAATACTTAAACCAGATGAAACAAAAGAACTTATCAACTTTTGTACAGATGTTTCTATAGAGTACATTAAAGCCCAATTCGATGCTGGAGCAGATCATATATATACACCGGATCCAACGGCATCTGGAGATCTGATTTCACCAAGATTTTACAGGGAGTTTGCATTTCCTCATGCAAAAAAACAGGCAGAGGCAATCAGAAAATACAAAGACAAATATGCCCATCATTACCATATATGTGGGAATACGATGGATAGATTGGAAGATATTGCTTCAATAGGATCCAGCTACGTAAGTCTCGATTACTTGGACAATATGAAAGAAGTTAAGAAAAGAATCGGCAAGAAAGTTTGCATCTGTGGTAACGTCGATCCTGCGGGTACTCTATTCCTGGGAACCCCTAAAAAAGTAGAGAGCGAAGCAAAGCAGTGCATAAGGGATGCCGCTCCCGGAGGAGGGTACATATACTGGACAGGGTGTGATTGGGCTCTTGGTTGTCCTTTAGAAAACGCAGATAAATTCTTCGAGGTAGGAAGAACTTATGGTAAATATCCCATAAAACCGGAAACTGAGGTACTTGTTCATGAACAATAAAGAGAGGTTTTTTGCTTCATTAACATTGAAGGAAGTTGACAGAGTTTCGGTGGCGTGCCCACTACAAACTGGAACGGTTGAGCAAATGGAAGAAACCAATGCATTCTGGCCAGAGGCCCATTACGATCCGCAACAAATGGCAAAATTGGCCCTGG
>DUKC01000018.1 GCA_013329495.1 Thermoplasmata archaeon | reverse complement strand
GTCTCCTTTCTCTAATGGATGACATGGATAAGGAATCACTCTTATCTTCTCTTCTGGAAACAGGATAGATGTAAATTTCTTGAACCTTTCATCAAAGCAGATCACTCCATCCCATTCTAGCCTTGGAGTTAAGGAAAATTCGTCCAAACAACTTTCATGGATGACCAGAAAAGTTTTTGCTTTTGCTTTTATCTTTGGAAAAATTGCTGAAAATTCTCTTGGAGGGAACTTACTAATACCCTCGGCCAAGAATATCTCATAGTCTGCTTCAAGCAATGGAGCTGGATTAAGATAGGTCGGCTCCTCTCTATCGAATACCTTAAAATTTCTTGTAACCCAAGATTCATCTTTCTGGGTAGGTTCAATTTCTTTAGGTTCTATTGGAGCAAAAACCCTTAATTTGTGGCCCATATCATTTAAGGCTCTTCCAACCAATTCAGCATGAATAGATATCCCACACGGTACGTTCCATCTCGACATCAGACCAATTTTCATCTAATTTACCCTATAAAGATTTGAAAAGCTGGATGAATTGCTTTGCCACTTTTTCAGTCGAATTTTTCTCAACAAATCGCTTTGCAGCTTCTTTAACTTCTTTTAACTTTTGATCTTGGGCAAAGATGAGTTTGAGCTTTTGCTTAAATTCTTCCAGATCTCTATACTTTAAAACTTCTTTATCCATAAATTCAAAGAAATTAGAATCCCTTACAACTATTGGGCATCCTGATCCCAAGCAAAAGCGAACGGTGCTTGAAAGAACAGCTCCTTTAACAGACCGTTTTCCAAAAACCATCAAATCGGCCGCATGAAGGTAATCACACACCTCTTTACTCTCTAAAACCTCTTTCCTTATTTCTGTATTAAGTCCTTCAAAGCCATAAACTCTTTGCGCACCACTTATTATAAGCATTTAAATAGGATATTCCTTGCTTAATTCTTTTAAAGCAGGGACCAAATCAAGCATGTGTCTCCCTTTTTGACCAAAGGCAAAGACAATCTTTTTTTCCAAAGGAAGATTTAGTCGTTTTCTTGCCTCAAACTGGTTCCCTTCCTGCCAGCCATGACAAGGAAAAGGAATAACATGAATCTTTTCTTCTGGAAAACTTTGCTTGAGGAAATTCTTGTACCTGTAATCAAAGCAAATTATTGCATCCCAATCAAATTGATAAAAAGAAGGATCATCGGGAAACTTTGAAGTATGAGAAACTAGAACAGTTTTTGCTTTTCGCCTAATTAAAGAGAAAATTTTTGCTAGTTTATCTTTTGGAAGCGTTCCTAAATCCTAAACTACAAAGAAATCATAATCTTCCTTAAGAAAAGGGATAGGATTTAAGTAATTTGTCATTTGCGGAGTTCCAAAGCATCTGGTAATCCATCTTTCATCGTGTCCAATAAGCGAATACCCATGAAAATCATCTTCGCGAAAACTAAAAACTTTTAATTTGTGTCCAGCTTTTACCCATTCTCTCCCAACTAACTCCGCATGGGTTGAAACTCCCGAAGTTTGATTCCAAGCACTCATCATTCCGATTTTCATTTTCTTCCTCCTAAAATCCTTATTTTAGATTATGATTTCCCAAGATATAAACCTTTATACTCAAGATTCCTTTGAGGGTCTATCAAGTTTGGGAAGGTAAGCTCCCTCTTTTTTGCTTGAATTATTTTTCGTAACTGGAAAAAATTATTATCCTTTTTTAGTCTCCTCTTCAACCTTTTCCTTTTTTTCAACAAAGGGATATTCCTCAACAAATCTTACTGTTTTTACTCCCGCAAATTTCCTCAAGTCGCTGACAGCTCTGTATTTTGCAAACGTCCATTCTGGGTCTGTCTTACACCTATCTATAAGCTTTACCTCAATGTTGTTGTTCTCTATCTTTACCTCCGGTAATTCAATCCCAAAATGGTCGTAATCACTCGCCAAAACCCACTGTGCTTTTTCTTTAGTGTTCCTTGCCTCGCTCAATGTTTTGTACTTGTATTTTAAAGTCTTTCCTGCCAACGGATGATTAAAATCAACGAACGCTCTCGATTCTGTAATTCTTATTATTTGTCCATCCCGATTTCCGACGCTTACCACCATCCCAACTTTTGGTCTTAGCTTCTTTTTTCTGAATTCCTTCAAAGGAATTGTTTCTATGAGTTCCGCCTTTTCTTCTCCAAATCCCTCAGCGGGTTCAACCCTAATTTCGTATTCTTTTTCCACCTCAGCATTCAGCAAAGAATTGTCAAAACCTGTCGGGATTCTGTTTTCACCCAATATCGTGTATAAAGGATGAAAAGTCATATTTTCATTATATATTCCTTCCTTTTTTGCATGTTCCTGTGACGTTGTCTCACATAACTTAAGAACACCATCGACTTCAGTCCACATGTCATATTCAATCTTCACTATGCCCCCCTTTTTCATTCGATCACCTTCTTGAGCCTATTCAATTCCTCTTTGAATGTATTAAATGCATTATCATCATACAAACAGAAAACCACTTTATCTAGATAAGCATTTCCTTTTGACCACTCTATAGCTGTGGAGAGCATAATTCCTGCACATCTTTTCATCGGAAATCCGAATATACCCGCAGAGATCGCAGGAAGTGCCACCGTTTCAATCTTGCGTTCCCTCGCAAGGTTTAGAACGCTCAATACTGCACTTCTCAGCTTTTCATCTTCTTTTCCTTCTCCCCATACAGGTCCGACAGCATGGATCACTCCCTTTGCTTTCAGATTTCCTCCTCTTGTTATGACTGCAGAGCCAACAGGGCAATGACCAATCCTATCACACTCATCCTGGATAGAGTTTCCTCCTTTTCTTCTTATGGCCCCCGCAACTCCTCCGCCCATTTTAAGATGAGAATTTGCAGCGTTGACTATTGCATCCATTTCCAGCTCAGTTATATCCCCCTTCACAAGCTCCAGGACAGTTTGGTTGACTTTTGTTTGCATTGAATCACCTTTAAACCCTATTCTTAGCTCCTTGACTTCATTCAACTTTTCTTTCAATCATTTGAATTTCTACCCTATTATCCTGCACGCTTACTTCTTGAACAGAAGGCTTTTTGCAACCTCTTCTGCTCTTTCCTTTCCTTCTAGCCTTTCCAAGAGTTTGAGCGCGAACTCCATTGCAGTTCCCGGTCCCTGAGAAGTGATAATGTTCTTGGTTTCCACCACTGTCTCGTCAACCCAAGCACTACCCAGTTCATCCTTCATTGATGGGTAAATCGTTCCCTTTTCAATTATGCCGAGTCTTGCCAAGATCGATGGGGCGGCACATATAGCCCCAACCAGTCTTCCTTCCCTCTCGCCCTCCTTTATCAGATCCAAGACTTTTTTGCTTTTTCCAAGATTTTCTGCTCCTGGGATGCCCCCCGGCAGGATGATCGCTTCATAAGGCTCTTTTAACTCGTCTATCGAAAAATCACCCTCTATTTTTAGTCCGTGCGCTCCTTTTGGCCCGTTGATGCTCGCTAGGTGAGTTCCAACCCCTCCTCTCCTTAGAACATCGACTATGGTTACCAATTCAATCTCTTCAAATCCTTCCGCCATCAAAACTAATGCTTTGCTCATGATACTCTTATCTTTTTTTTGATTTAAATCTTTTATGGAAGAATGGCCACAAATCTTATCTCTTTCATGCAACTAGAAAGTGGACTTTCTGCCTCCGTCTACTTGATTTAAAACAATAAACAGCTTCTCCAAGAACCTCTCCACATCTTTCACTCCTCTCACATGATACTCAGCAAAACTTCTTTTTTTTCTTCTCGCAACCAACACAGAAAGACCTTTATCTGCGAGAGTTTCAAAAGCGTCCTCATCTGTCCGATCGTCACCTACGTAAATGGGGAAAAGATATTTGCCCAGTTGGGTCCAGATCCACTTCAGAGCATCTCCCTTATCCCAACCGCTGGGCCTTATCTCCAAAACCCTTTTTCCTTTTCTCACTTCAAACTTTTTTTCTCTGACCCACAAGCTAACAGCCCGGTTGAAGTATGACTTTGCATCTTTAATCTCCTGCGGGCTCACCCTACGGTAATGAAAAGAAACAGTAAATTTCTTGTCTTCTACTTGTGTCCCCTTGATCGGAGATAGTCTCAAACGTTCAGAGATTCCCTTTATTATTGGAACTACTTCAAGAGCCGGAGGATACACGAATTTTCCTTTCCCAGTTTCTATCTCTAGTCCGTGATTTCCCGCGTAAACTATATTCTTAATTTTGACCAACTCTTTAATTTCTTCTAAACTTCTTCCAGAAACAATGGCCAGAGCGGTCTTTTTCTTCAGCTTTTTTAGCAATCTCCTTGTCTCCTCACAGAGTTTTGCTTCTTCTGGCCTGGTCTTGATGGGGGTCAAAGTTCCGTCATAATCCAGCATTAGTAAAACATTCTCCTTTTCGATTCTCCGACTGATTCCGTTCCATTGGTCGAACAAGTATTCCAAATTATCACCTTTCTTTTTGTTTCTTGAAGTAAGATATCTCAAAAGGAATAAAAGTTTTTGTATAAGCGAGCTCACTTGTATAAAACTTTATTGTTTTTTTATGTCCGATAGCTGCCAATTTATAGATAGATAGAGAGCAAATAGAAGTTGTCACATAAGTGAAGAGGACAGTGAAAGATTTATAAAACAACTTGCTTTACAATATAACATTTCAGAATGCCCCGGTAGTGTAGAGGCCTATCATCCAGGCCTGTCGAGCCTGGGACTCGGGTTCAAATCCCGGCTGGGGCGTTAAAACAAAGTCTGAATTCCTAATTCTTTACTCTGGCCTGATCTCAAAAACGGTCATCGTTTTTTTCATGTTCGAAGATTTTTGCAACACCTATTTTCCACACATTTCATTCCCAAAATTCTGAGTAATTGAAATGTTAAAAAATAAACTCAATTTAATAACAAAAAGATCAGCACCTTTTGCTTGGTCAACATCCTATTCGTTTATTTGACTAGCTCCGGATCATTTCTAAAGAAAAATCTATAGATTTCACTGAATGGGTCAGGCAACCGCAGCTTATTCTATCAGGATAAGAAGCATAGCTTGCTATGTTTTTTGGGTTTATTCCCCCTGAAACTTCTATCAATGTTTTTGGATTTATTTTCCTTACCGCTTCCGCAATCTTTTTGCCCTTTGAAGGCGGCAAATTATCGAGCATTATTGCATCGACTTCCAGCCTGGCAGCAGTTTCAGCATCTTTTAGGTTTGTCACCTCGATCTCTATAGGTCTGCCGTCGATCTTTTCCTTGACCTTTTTGATTGCTTCTTCAACAGAGCCCACCACCGCTAGGTGATTGTCCTTGATCAGTACAGCATCCCACAAACCCATCCTGTGTGGCTCTCCTCCTCCCATGATAATTGCTCGCTTTTCCCATTTCCTAAATCCTGGAGTTGTTTTTCTCGT
>DUKC01000047.1 GCA_013329495.1 Thermoplasmata archaeon | reverse complement strand
TTTAATAAAACTTCAGAGCGAAAAATCTATCTTTGCCATTTATGGTGGTAGTTAAATCGTCTCTGAAAGCTTTTATTCTTTTTTTGGCTGAATTTCTCAAGACCTTTGTTTTTTACACTCAAAACAAAAGAAATAAACGAAGCCCCTTTATATGCCAATCTAAAGAGGAGATACTGTTGATGTTGGAAACTCTATTGGAAAGAGCAAAAGAGTGCATATGTCACATGCAAAGGAATCGGCAGATCTAAAATTATTTTCACAGAAACTGTTGAGCTAGAGGCATCGGGGCCATGTGATACGGTCGGGCGAATAAACGACCCCCATTCAATTCTGTTTAAATCCTCCCAATTATTTTGAAATGCGAAAATTTGCGTGGATGTAGGGTATAATATTCCCAAGCAATCCTCTCAAAATTGATATGATGCGGACATCAATTTTAAACTTATTTATATCCCCCTATCACTTCTCCATATTTTAACCAGGCTAATTTCGGCTCGCGGTTATTCTTCAGGAGGCCAAACTGCTTTTCTGATTCCAAAGGTTCATCTGGTCCATCCAAGTACTCATAAAAGAAAACCCCTTTTGCACCAGCATTTAAAGCCGCCCTTGATATTTCTTCTATATATCTAGCTTGATTCTGCTGTGATCTAAGATAAGTGTGGTACCCCGTCTCCAGAACTATTACGTCCTTGCCATAACCTCTTGCAATCCCTATATCATCTTCTACATTTCTGGCCAAATAAGGATTAGGCAAAAAAATACAAGGATAGGATTGAATGCCTATGACATCAAAATCCACCTCGCTCACTGCCTTTCTAAGCCATGTCTCCCATCCGCTGGAGCATGTGCCCACGCTTAATATTATCTTCGCCCTTGGGTCTGAAGATCTGACTGATCGGCTTAATCCCTTCAGTATTTCAAACACCTTTTCTTCGTTCCATTCCCCTACTCTCCAGCCATTTCGTACATGACCTTCTATCTCGTTTGGTTCGTTTTCTATCGAATACTTGTAAATGCTGCCCTTATATCTCCTAACCACTTTTTTCGTATATTCAGATATTTCTTCCACATATCTCTCCGTGCTCAAATCCTTTGTCCAATCTGGAACCACGGGCCTATTTCCATTGTATCCATTTCCAATCTTTGCTATTATTTTCAGACCATTTCTGTTCGCTTCGCTTACTATAAAGTCATAGTAGGAAAAATCATAAACCTCATCTCTGGGTTCGATTAGTCTCCAGGCAAAATCTACGCTCAGCCACTCAATACCATTGTCTGCTATGATGCGGAAGTCTTCACTTCTTAATTCATAGCAATTAAACGGTATATGATATGCCACCAAACCCCACATAAAGTCGTCTCCTGCCCATTCTTCATTAAAATTTACTTCCGTCTGGGATCTAACCTTCAATCCCGATAAACCTGTTAATGCAAATAACAAGCAAATTGCCAATGTCAAAGTTTTTTGTTTCATTTTGGTTATTTCCAGCTTTCCACTACATGGAACAGCTTAAATAGTTAACTGAGAACTAACCTTCCAATTCCCATCCTCTCCATTTAAAAGAATTTCATTTTCCAAGGGTCTTTGTCAGGTATTTAGGTCGATAAAGAAAGATTTATAAAAACATTGCCATTTCGATAAAATGCAAGTGAGGTAAATAGTGCTGAATAGATTTCGTGAAAAGTTTGATTTTTTGTTTGCTCCTATCGCAAACAAAATGCGAAACGCCAACCCAAACGTCATAACAGGAATTTCACTTATTTTTGCCGTTGGTGCTGGCGCCTTGTTCTGCTTGAGCTCTCCTGAAGATGCGTTGAAAAACAATTTTCTTTTGTTTGGGGCACTCATGGTGGGATTAAACGGTCTGTTCGATCTCTTGGACGGGATGGTCGCCCATTTGAGCGGAAAAGCCTCGGCAAAGGGTGATTTCCTGGATCACGCTGTTGACCGATACTCAGATGTTCTTATCATCGGGGGAATAGGTCTATCAGCTTGGATGACCACAAGTTGGATTGCATTGCTTGCAATGACCGGGGTGCTGCTTACGAGTTATATGGGCACCCAGGCTCAGGCCGTTGGGCATAAACGAGATTATGGAGGCTTGTTGGGCAGAGCTGACAGGTTGGTCATTTTGTCGGTCATTCCGATAGTTACGCACCTGCTACTTTATCTTAACGTGTCATTACCCTATTTCAACCTGATTGAATGGTCACTGATCTACTTTGCCGTTGTTGGAAATCTGACGGCAATCCAGAGGTTCTTTTCGACCTTTAAATGGTTCAATAGAGGCCAAAAATAGAATGTTAAGAGAGAATTTATACTTCTTTTATTGCCTCGAACACAGTGAAAAAACATCGACCTCTTCGGAGAAATGATAAACTCTTTCGACCTCTTGTAATTTTGTTTTTAGGTCCGCCATAAAGTAATTACGCTGCTTCGACTCATGAAACAAATTGAGAGGTACCTTTTTAAATTGGGAAAAATTAGAAGAGTAAGAATAAAGGGATTCTTACAATGCACGAATGGGCTCTGGCAGAGGCGGTAATCTCCACCGTGGTTGAAACATCCAAAAAAGAAAAAGTTAAAGAAATTGCTGAAGTCAAAATTAAGATTGGAGAGCTACAGCAGATTGACGAGGAAATATTTAGATTCGCTTTAGGAGAGATCATAAAGGAAATGGTTCGAGATCAGGACTCTTCACTTGAGAACATGAAGATAAAAATAGAGGAAGAACCCTCATTTTTGAAGTGCAGAGTTTGTGGGCATGAATGGAGTTTTATCAGTCAGTCCAAAAAGCTTAGCGAGGACGAATCCGAATCAATCCATTTTATTCCTGAGGCAGCGTATGTTTACATAAGATGTCCCAAATGCAAGAGCCCAGATTTTGAGATTACGAAGGGGCGGGGAGTCTGGATCGATTCAATCAGAGGAACAAGGTGACCTAAGCATGGATCCCAGACAGAACATAATAGAAAAGAGGTTAGCAAACATAAACCGGCTGATAGCTGTCGCAAGCGGGAAGGGGGGAGTCGGAAAAAGTTTGATTGCAACAACCTTAGCACTCTCTCTCTCAAAGAAAGGTCGCAAGGTTGGGTTACTCGATTTGGATTTTCAGGGTCCTTCTGCTCACGTGATTCTGGGACTGAAGAATGCCTACCCCAAAGAAGAGAAAGGGATCGTTCCGCCTGAGGTTCACGGCATTAGATTCATGTCAATTGTGTACTACGTTAAGGACGAGCCTTCTCCCCTAAGAGGAACTGATGTTTCAAACGCCATAATAGAGCTCTTGGCAATAACCCAATGGAAAAAGCTAGATTTCCTGGTTGTCGACATGCCACCCGGTATTGGAGATCAAACGCTAGATCTGATCCGCTTTATGAAGGGAAGTGAATTTCTGGTAACCACCACTCCCTCAAAAGTTGCCTTGGAAACCGTCAAAAAGCTTTTGAAACTGCTAAAAGAACTGAAAATTCCGATAATGGGATTGATTGAGAACATGAAGATGTTTCCCTCTTCATTGGCCAGAGAGCAGGCCAAAGAGCTCAGTGTGCCTTTTCTCGGAGAAATATCCTTTGATAGATACCTGGAAGAAGCAATTGGAAATCCGAACAAGCTGCTTGAAACCAAGTTTGCAAGAGATTTGAATGTGATTTTATCCAAAACAAACCTCTTATAAAAAAGCATCTAAGCATCTAAAATAGGATTAAAGGAAAAGTATATTATCCCTCTCAATCATCTAAAATTATGAAGTGTGTTGTCTATTTTCAAGGAGTTAAA
>DUKC01000071.1 GCA_013329495.1 Thermoplasmata archaeon | reverse complement strand
GGATCAAGTGCATACATAAGCGAGGTCTACCCGACCTGGGATGCATTAGAGGTTGAAAGAGAGATCTTAAAAGGAAATTTACCGCAAGATCAAAAGCTTTAGATGGTAGGTTTACTGCATTGCCCGATCATTTCTACCTATTTGAAAGCATAATGACGTATGCTTCCAGAAAACTTTTTTTATTTCTAAAATCTTGAAAAAGGAGAGAGATTAATTTCGCAACTTAGGACGACGCTTCCGAATTTTTGATTGGTTATTCATTTATCATTTAATAAACTTAATATCCACTTTAAATCTTTTAGATCTTTTCTAACAGCTTTTTCCTTACTTCCTTCAAGGGCACACTCAGGCTCAAGTGAGATCACACCCTGATAATTATCTTCAACCAGTTTGCCCAGTAGTTTGGAATAATCAATTATCCCTTTCCCTATTGGAACACCTTTTCCATTTTTGGTCAAATTCTTAATGTGTATATGCACAATATCATCTTTTATTAGAGGGTACTCAGAAAGGGGATCCATTCCAGCTTTTAGAGTGTTTCCTGGATCCCAAACAAGTTTCAAAGCATGCGAATCAATTTTTCTCGCAACTTTATGAGTCAAGATGCCCGTAGGAAGATATGTATAAGGACAATTCTCCAGCGCCAAAGTTATCCCAGCGTTTTCTGCCAATTGGACAGACTTTTCAAGTCTTTCGGCAACTTTCTCTAAAATAATGTCAGCGGGCAGTTCAAGGTTCTCTTGTTCGCGAAAACCGAATATTCGAATAATGTTTGTCTTAAATTCTTTACACAGTTTAAAACAATTTTTCAAATAATTTAGATGCTCAGAGTAGCTCCCACGTTTAGTAATAAAATCAATGTCCAGGTCCTTTGGTTTTTTCTCATCTACCAAAGGGCACATGAGAAACAATGTCGAAGAAAGGTTCGATACTTTTAGGTTCGTTTGCTTAAGCAAACTCTTTGTTTCCTCTATCTCAGGACCGCTGAGATCCTCGATAGTTTTGTTCCATAAAGAATGTATTTCAACATAATTCAACCTCATCTCATTCACTGCTTTAAGCACAGAACCAAGGTCCATGCTTATCAGATCTGTTACCAGTCCTATTTTAAATTGAGCAGAAACCACTTAATATCACCCTATTTTCATAGGTTTTCCCATATTTAAGCTTTTACCGATTGAGCGTCAAGCACCGTGGGCTCTAAAGACTTCAAGCAACTTGAACCGCATGCAGGCAGTCCAAGCCTATCCGTTCATCAGATCAAAGAAGGGCCTGTCAGGACGTGATCTATCGCATTAAGGTTAATTCCAGTCCAAAACGTTCGTTCTTTGATTTAACTGCGATCGTGTAGATATTATTTATCAGTTCTATACCCAAAATATCGGCATCTTTTCCTTTTACTTTTAATTGCTCTTCTGAATACACTCGTTCCTGCCGAGGCTTAGTCTCGACCATATACTTGTGACGGAAGGAATATCGGCAATCCATGTCGATATCCAAAAACGATGTTATCGGATCATTTGCCTGTAATAGCGAAATTAACGATCTAAGACTTGACCTCGACATCCGCACAGCAGACTCGAAGTCTGCTAGTCGCGAGCGCCCCAGTCTAACGGAGATCTTCGTACAAGCACGTTCGTTAGCTGCCCTTCAGCTGCTTCCTCACTTTTTGGGGTAATGCTCAGGGATATGCTTTGCTCCAAAGGACATGGTTAAAGAAGATAGTGCCGCTTCTTTTTTTACCCAAATAGAAAAGAGAATGGTTGATTAGATTTACTTTGCTCTCCATCCACCATCTATTGTTAGCAAAGATCCGGTAACGAAGCTGGCATCATCGCTTACTATATAGAGCATTCCCTTTGCCAGTTCTTCTGGCTGAGCCGCCCTACCCATTGGGGACAATTGTTTTACCATCTGCTCTATTTTGGGATCTTTAAATAAATCCTTGGTCATTCCGGTCACAACTCCGCCGGGGCAAACGGCATTGACTCTTATATTGGCACTTGCATATTCACAGGCAACCTGCTTTGTAAGACCAACCACACCGTGCTTTGACACAGTATAGGCGGTTCCACCAGCCATGGCTCCCGTTCCCGCAACTGAGGCCGTGTTTAATATAACACCGCCCTTACCTTGTGCAAGGAATTGCTGTACTGCTCTTTTACAACCATAGAAGTAGCCTTTCAGATTTGTGTTTATTATTTTATCCCAGAGGGCTTCGTCGACATCTAGAAGTGGTTTAAAACCGTCAAACACGCCAGCATTGTTTACCATTATGTCCAGCTTCCCAAACTTTTCTACCGTTGTTTTTACGGCGTTATCGATGTCTTCCCACCTTGAGACGTCTGCCGTTATAGATATGGCGTCTCCGCCAGCCTGCTTTATCATCTCTGCCGTTTCTTTGCTTGTCTCTTCCACCCAATCCACGGCGGCTACCTTTGCTCCTTCCTGTGCAAATAGCAGCGATGCGGCTCTTCCCATGCCAGAACCTGCACCCGTGATCAGAGCAACTTTTCCATCAAGTTTTCCAGTCATTTTGCTTCACCTCATATCCATATTGATCTGTTGTTATTTGCCCGTTTTTCCGAACATTTCCGGGTATAGAACTTTTTCACACCTATTTCTTGCTTGATCTTTCAGCTTAAATAAACCAAAGATTATTTATTTTAAAGTGCATTAATTAAAAATTATGAAGATAGATTCTTATTCATTTGGGAAAATTGTCATAGATGGGAAAGCTTACCATTCAGACGTGATAATTTATCCAGACAGAGTAAAAGCTGATTGGTATAGAGTTAAGGGACACGAAGTAAATCCATCGGATATTGATGAGATCATCGAGGCAAAGCCAGATCTGTTAATAATTGGAACTGGAGCCTATGGCTTGGTGAAAGTCAGCCAAGAAACAAAAGAATTGCTGCATAAAAATGATATAGCGCTGATTGCAAAACCCACCAAAGAAGCCTGTGAAGAATATACCCGCAGAAAAAATGAAAACGTTATTGCAGGATTGCATCTGACCTGTTAGTGGAATGCCCCTTTATTAGCCGAAGGAATCGTGGATGTTGTCCCTTATGTCTGTGTCGAGGATTGCCAGTTTCTGGGTTTCTTGCGCCTCCTCGCTCTGTACACCAGCAAATGGCGGGATGGCAAGTAGTACCACCACCAACACACCTATACACATATATACATATACATATCATCAATCTGTTCATCCCTTCGTCTTCCATCTAAAGCATAGAACTCCCAGAACGAAGAATACAACGGTATATCCGAGAACCCAGCAGAAATCGGCAGTAATATCGCCAAAGCCAGCTCCGTTTATCATAACGTCCCTTGCGGCATAGGAAGTATGTGCAAAAGGAAGAGCTTTTCCTAGGCTCTGGAACACGCCTCCTATCTCTTTCAAGTCCCCCCAGACCCTTCAAATAAGGATGCGGAGACTATTACTGCTATTCCTCTCAAGATGTCGATGGAAAGAATCCTTCCCTGCACGGCAGTACCAACATTTCCCTTATTTTCCTTCATTTTTCACCTCCTTTTTGTTTTATCATCTTTGCAGGCACACCTACCCAAACTGAATTGGCAGGCATATAGGTGTCTTCAAGAACTATCGCACCACCACCCACTTTTACGTTGTCCTCCATCACCACTCCGGGCCAGATGAAAGATCTTGCCCCGATCAAGCAGTTTTTGCCTATTTTCACTCGTTTGAGTGCAAGCCTATTTGGCTCGGCTATATGCCCGCTTATTATGGCATCGCCTCCTATTATGGTGTTATCTCCTATCTCAACCAGATCCGGGTCCAGAATTGTCCCTGGCACAATGACATTTACATTTTTACCTATCTTTGCTCCCATAAGCCTATTAAATCGAACCAAAAGACCGAACAGAAGATGTCCCACCGACCAGAAATAGCCAAGGTAAATCAATTTAACGGTAAATGAATACGTCATCGACTCCCTGGCCATGAAATCCTTTGCAAAGTCCTCTCGAGATTCTAGAACAACCTCTCTTCTTGGTAGCCTTCTGATCCTTAAACAGCAAAAGAGGCAAAATATCAGTGCAAAGAGGAAGACGAAGAGGAGGATTAACGGGCCCAGCAATACAGCAAATAAAAAATGAGGAATTCCAAGAATTGAAATCGAAGAGATATGGAGAGCGGGTAAGGAGTAATAGCTCATTAATCCGATCAAGCAACCCACTCCAATAGCCAAGCAGACGGGTCCAAATGACAGCGTCTTTAGCCCAATAACGCGAAATATCACTCTGATTGGAGCTTTTGGCCTGGATCCTTTTTTCTCCTCCTTCTTTTTCTCTTTTTCTTTCTCTTTACCTTCAATGCCAACCTTTTCCTTATTTGCTTCCATCCTTACCTTCCTTCTTTTTTACTTCTCTTCAATATTTGTTTTGCACAGTTCTTGCCTGAGATCATCACTGTCGGTGCGCCTCCTCCAGGGAAGGTCCAATGGCCAACCTGATAGAGATTCTTTATTGGGGTATCCTGTTTTCTCGTCTTGAACATCTTACTCATATTCTCTGGAGTGGGGTCCCAGCCCATCATTGAGCCTTTCGAGTTTAGAGTATATCGCTCATAGGTCAAAGGGGTAGCAATATCTTTACAAGCGATGTGCTCTGATAGTCTTGGAATCACATTTCCGGCAGTTTTTATCAGCTGGTCCGCCACTTCTTCTTTCAGTTTTCTGTAGGCTTCACCTCTCTCACCGTTTTCAGTATTCCAGTTGTTCATGTAATCGTAGGGAATACCAGCAGCTATCGCAACTGTAGATTTTCCAGGGGGAGCAAGAGAGAGATCTCTATTGGAATAGATGATGATCTCTATTGGACATTTACTTGGGTCGCTCGTTTCTAATTCATCTAAATCCGGAATATAATGGATCATCTCGCCACCAAACTTCTCCTTAAGATCCATATTCACACCAAGAGATACGAGAAAGAGAGATGCGCAAACCTCTCTTTTGAGCTCCTTGACAAATTCCTCGTCCAGCCATTCCTTCCCAACAAGTTTTAAAAAAGTAAGCCTTGCATCACCATTTGAAATTACATAACTTGCTTTGATTTGCTCTCCATTCGCTAGCTCAACACCTCGAGCAACTCCGTTTTCGATCAGTATTTTATTCACCACCATATTAAGAGATAAATCGCCACCATTTGCCTGATATGTTTCGGCAAGCAAATTGGAGAGAGCTTGAGATGTTCCTTTCTTAGGATAACGGTAATCGCCCTTTGAAACCATTCCTATCTGGTTTGATAGCGAGTAATTTGGTGGCATCAACCTGTATAGAATCTTCTTGAGTTTTTGATCGCGAAACAGAGGAGCTATAATCTCCTCATTAGTCTTTTTGAGGTAGCGTAGCATCTTTAGGGGATGCTTAGCGATATTTACACATTTGGATATGAACTTGTGAATGTGCTCTCTTTCAGCAGGAAACATGTTTACAAGATCTTCTTCGAACTTAGCTAGGTCAGAAGAGAGAATCAGCTCGAAATCTCTTCCAATTAATCTGTACACAGGGTCAAAACGTATAAATTCAATTTTGTCTTGTATTTCCAGCTCTTCAAGGATTTTGTATATGAATTCCCCCTTCCCCAGTCCACTGAGCCAATGAATGCTCGCCTCAAAGGTAAAGCCATCTCTCTTAAAGGACGTGCAATAGCCTCCTGGCTTTGAATGCTGTTCGCATATCAACACTTTCTTGCCTGCTTTTGCAAGGTAGGAACCACATGTTAAGCCTCCTATTCCCGCTCCGATGATGATCACATCGTACTCTTTTTTTATTTCTTGCTCCATTTTTTCACCTCTAATTTGTTACAAATGACTTCTTATCCTGTTTGCAGATGAGCTGGATTGTCTCTCTACCTGACTTTGCTGCTGTAGGCACACCACCGCCCGGCTCAACCCATTGTCCAGCCATGTAAAAACTCTTAAGTCCGGGCAGGGTTTTGCTTATACGTATGCCAAACTGCTCTGCGGTGACATACCATCCCTCATAGCTCCCCTTCCAGTTGTTAGTATAACGCTCCCAGGTTATGGGCGTAGCCACGTCGCGCATTTCCACCTGAGCAGCCAGTCCCGGAAAACGCTGGTCGAGCAGATTAATCACCGTCTCGGCGATTTTCTCCTTTTCTGCCCGGTAGCGGTCGGGATATTTTCGCAGCGATTTCCAGTAAGCGTAATCGGTTGGGATCATGACTTTGAGCACTGTCTTGCCTGGCGGTGCCAGGGTGGGGTCGAAGTTGTAGATGGATACCATCAGTTTCGTTAACTCCTTCCCGGCATTAGTGACTGGCTCATTGAGAGGATAGGATATTCCCATTACTGAACGAGGTAAATCCTCGAACGAACGGGCTACTCCCAGGGCCACGTAGACCAAGGGAGTAAAGAGGGGAAGGTTGTCGTAGTATCCACGGATTGTGTCGTTGATGTACTTCCCATCCAGCATGTCGAAGATAGTTGCATGACCATCGGCGGCTGAGATAACCCAATCTGCACGGTGCTCCGTGCCATCAGCCAGTCGTACACCTACAGCCTGGTTGTTTTCTACCAGGATTTTGGTCACCGGTGAGCGGTAGTGAATTTCACCACCCAAGCCAAGGTAACGCCGCTCGATGGCACGAGAAAACTCCAGCGAGCCACCTATTGGCCAGCCAGCTGACTTTACCATGGCCAAGGGCATCAGCAAATCAATTATAGGACTTTCGGGAGGAAAAGGAAGAGACTTACGGAGGAAGGGATCTTTAAACCGATTTGCAAAATCTTGAACTGAAATGCTTTTCCATTTCTCCATAACTTTCAAAATCTCAGGGCTATTGCAAGCATGTATATCTTTAATGAACTCTTCGATCACCTCCTTATCCCCAGGGGCAAGTTCCTTCATGTGTTGCTCCAGGCGGTCGAGGTCTGTATAGACGTTAAAGGCCTTCCCCTCCTTCCCCTCGACACGCATGAATACATCATGATAGATCATGCGCCGTCCCTGCACCGCTCCCAATTCTCCCCAGATCTTGTAGAAGTTGCTTGCAGGGCTGGAGCCAACCAACCAATGGAGGCAACCATCAATGGTGTACCCCTTGCGTTTCCAG
>DUKC01000087.1 GCA_013329495.1 Thermoplasmata archaeon | reverse complement strand
CTAAAGCCGTTGGCTTTCTGCGGGGTGATATTGTAAATGATAATTTTTAGCTAGTAGCAAATAATAAGTGAAAAAGTAATATACGAGGTAAGCATTTATTACAATGTATAATCGGAGGGCCATGGGAAAACCAAGACTGTATGTCACTTCTAGATCATTTGGCAAGCACTGTCCAGAAGCGCTAGAGATCGTTAAGCAGGTGTGCAAGGTGGAGTTCAATCCCTACGGTAGAGCTCTAAGAAAAGAAGAATTGAGGGAAGCAGTCAAGAATGCAGATGCCCTGCTTGTGGGCACTGACAAAATAGACGAGGAATTAATCAGAAGCGCTCCAAATCTAAAGTTAATTGCAAAACACGGAGTTGGCCTGGACAATATAGACCTGAAGGCAGCTAGAGAGAGAGGAGTTGTTGTGACTTACACACCCAATGCAAACGCAGATTCTGTGGCAGATTTCGCAATGGCTCTCATGCTCTCTCTTATGAGAAAGCTTCCTTTTGCTCACATCTCAATGAAAGAGGGAAAATGGGAAGCCAAAAAGTTCATAGGAAGAGAGCTGGCCGGTAAAACCCTGGGGATAATAGGGCTTGGAAACATAGGGTATAGGGTTGCTGAAAGGGCCTCGGGATTTAAGCTAAAAGTGCTGGCTCATGATCCCTACATTTCTAAAAGCAAGGCTCAGCAAGTTAATGCAGAGCTGGTCGGTTTACAACAACTTTTGAGGGAGTCAGATGTGGTGACCCTTCACGCGGCTCTCTCACCAGATACTCAAGGGCTCATTGGTGAAGAAGAACTTAAACAGATGAAAAACTCAGCTGTTCTGATAAACACTGCAAGAGCCGAGATAGTACAAGAAGAGGCACTCCGCAAAGCGTTAAAAGAGGGATGGATTGCGGGGGCAGCGATAGACGTGTTTGCGAAAGAACCCCCTCCCCCCAATTCGGGGTTACTTGCTCTAGACAATGTGGTAGTAACACCCCATTTCGCTTCCTATGCAGAGGAGGCATTGAGGAGAATGGACCTGATGAACGCAGAAGATATCGAGAGGTTTTTTAATGGAAAGCAACCCAAGAATGCAATAAAGCATGAGGTGTGAAAAAACTCTCTTTCAGTATAAAACATTAATAATTAATTAAACATTAGTAATTAATTATAAGGGTATGGTATAGATGAAAAGAGAAAATACGATGAAAAGCAGGCCAATTTTTGCAGTGTTGATGGTTGTGCTCGTAATGGCAACCGCAGTTTCTGGGTCCGTAAGCAGAAAAGAAACAAAAAAGGGCCCTGTACTCTTACAACTGGCGTTTGAGGGGTTCGATGAGAAAACAAACAGAGTCAGAGAGAGAGATGTTCCCTCCTACAAAGATCCAAACCTTTCCGTTGAAGAACGCGTCGAAGATCTGCTTTCAAGGATGACTCTAAGAGAGAAAGTTGCACAAATGGGTGGCAAGATACCTGGTGATGGGTTTACTACAAGATATAATGATCGTTTGGGAATACCTGAATTTAGATTTACAGATGGACCACGTGGAGTCAGATGGGAAAATGCAACTTGTTTCCCTGTTCCAATGGCAAGGGGTAGCACTTGGGATCCTGAGTTAGAAAAACGCGTAGGTGAAGCTATGGGAATAGAGACAAGAGCAAGGGGCCGTAACGTGCTTCTTGCGCCTTGCATAAACCTTGTGAGACACCCGAGGGGAGGGAGAAGCCAGGAAACCTATGGTGAAGACCCATACCACGTTGGAAGGGTGGGCATTGCTTTCATTGAGGGAGTTCAGAGCCGGAAGGTGATGGCCTGCGCCAAGCATTATGCAGTCAACAATCACGAAAACACACGCAGGACAAACAATGCGGGGATTGATGAGAGGACGTTAAGAGAGATATATCTGCCCCATTTCAAAGCCTGTGTCAAGGAGGGAGATGTAGCCTCAATCATGAGTGCGTATAATCTGGTTAATGGCCAGTATTGCAGTGAGAATCACCACCTGCTTAAAGATATACTTAAGGACGAATGGGAGTTCAAGGGTTTTGTTGTTTCGGATTGGTTTGCCTGTCACAGCACCGCCGATTCAATATCTGCAGGTTTGGATGTGGAGATGCCTTTTGCCTTATACTATGGAGAACTGTTATTACTACTGCATGTCAGGCTCGGAATGGTTTCTGAGGAAGCGATCAATGACGCAGCTAGGAGAATATTGAGGCAGACATTCTCGGCTGGTTTGTTTGACGAGGAGTTCTCTTTGGATGAGCGCATAGATGAGAGCATAGTCGAGTGTGAGGAGCACACCCATTTAACCCAAGAGGTTGAGAGAGAAGCGATAGTTCTGCTGAAGAACAATGACCATATACTGCCACTTAGTATGGATGGACTTGGGTCAATTGCAGTTATAGGCCCAGCTGCAGATGATGTACGACTTGGTGATCACGGCAGTAGTAACGTTGTGCCTTCTTACGCAATAACTCCTTTGCAAGGAATAAAAAACAAGGTTGGCAATAAAATTGAAGTTTATCATTCTGATGGTTCAGACCTTACCGAAGCGAGTGAGTTGGCTAAAAAATCTGACGTGGCTATCCTGGTCGTTGGTCTTTCATATAAAGATGAAGGCGAAGGTAAGGACAGAGAAAGCATGGATCTGCTTGGCAATCAAGCCGAATTGATTAAGAAGGTCGCTGTGGCTAATAAGAATTGTGTGGTTGTATTGATTGGGGGAAGCGCCATCACAATGGATCCCTGGATTGATGAGGTGCCAGCAATACTTATGGCATGGTATCCCGGGCAAGAGGGAGGAAATGCTATCGCTGATGTGCTGTTTGGGGATTACAATCCAGGTGGTAAACTTCCAATAACATTTCCGAAATCAGAAAACCAACTTCCAGACTTTGATAATAATGATAAAGAGACAATAATTCCCTATTACCATGGGTACAGGCATTTTGATAAGCATGGGCTTGAACCACTCTTTCCGTTTGGATATGGACTGAGTTACACAGAATTTGAATACAGCAATCTAGAGTTGAATCAAAAGAAGATAGGTCCTGATGGAACGGTTAGGATCAGCGTGGATGTAAAGAATGTCGGCGATCGGAAGGGTGACGAGGTTGTTCAGTTGTACGTTGGCTATGTTGGCTCAAGAGTGGACAGACCAGTCAAAGAGCTGAAAGGATTCAAGAGAGTTGGCTTACAACCAGGTGAAGCAAAAACAGTTACCTTTGAATTGAAGCCTGATGAGCTTGCGTATTATAATCTCGACATAACTGAATGGGAGGTAGAACCCATAAGATACCTAGTGTATGTTGGCGCTTCCTCAAGAGACATGAGGTTGAGGGATATGTTCGAAATAACAACAGAGCGAATCACTCCTCCTGAGGAAGAACAGCCAGAATTGCCGCAAATTCCGTGGTTTGGAATTGTNNGTGATTGCGATCTTGCTGAGACGTAAAAAGAGGGTAAAAAAATGAAGAACGTCCTAGTTTTGTGTCGGGGCTTTTTTGCTCTCATCCCGACACATTCACTGGCACTACCAAAATATTTATAAAGATAGCCAAGGGTAAATAGTAGGAGTTTAAAGATGCCAAGAGGATTTGAATTTAAAGGCATAATCACGGCTTCGCTAACTCCCCTAACAAAGAAGGGCAAAATAAAAAAAGATTCTGTTAGTCAGTTAGTTGATTTTCAATTAGAGCACGGCATAAATGGCTTTTTTCTCCTAGGAACCTTTGGCGAGGGAGTGGAGCTCTCTGTTTTCAATAGGAAAGAGGCTGCCGAAGCATTTTTAGAGCACGCAAAGGAAAAAACTCCAATAATTTTGCACGTTGGAGCGCAGAACACCGAAGACGCGGTTGAGCTAGCCAAACACGCGAGAGACCTAGGTGTCAAAGCAATAGGTGCCGTTGCGCCATACTTCTTCAAACCGGACCTAAGGGGCCTGGTCAAACATTATCAGGCGATAGGCAGCGCTTCTGACCTGCCCTTGTTCATTTATAACAATGTTGGGAAGCAAGGGTACAACATCACTCCAACCATGTTTGGTGAGATAGCAAAAGGTGTGCCCCAGGTTGTGGGAGTTAAAGATACAAGCTACCAAATTCCTCAGCTGCAAGAGCTAATCCACAAGTTTGGAGACAGGTACCAAATCATAGTTGGTGGGGACTCAGTTGTTTATGCGGGCTTTGTGGTTGGGGCTAAAGCACACATTTGTGGAATAAGCAATGTGTTCCCAGAGTTGGCAGTTGAACTGTATCAAAGTATAGCCAAGGGAGATTATGAAAAGGGAAAAGAACTGCAATACAAGATAAATGATCTGAGGGAGGTGTTTAAATCCTTCAAAGTCGATATTTCCCCATACAAGTCGGCTCTCAAGCTCAGAGGCATTGACGGGGGATTTGTGACTCCGCCACTGCGAGACCTAGAAAAAGAAGAAGAGAAAAAATTAATTGCAGAATTAAAAAGCACATACCCTTCTCATCAATAGGCTTTTTAGATCACAACAAAAAATGAGAAAGCATCCTCTATTCTTGGGTATAGACCTCGGAACATCAAACGTGAGATCCGCAGTCTTCACAGACAGCGGCAAACCATTGGGCTATTCCATCAAAGAGCTCACGATTTGTGAGCCACTTCTGGGGTGGGCAGAGGAAGACCCCAAAGAATTGTGGTCAAAAACCCTCCAGACTGCTGGGGAAGCGACTAAAATGTCAGGCTGCTCAGCAGATGACGTGGTTTCAATTAGCTTCAGCGGGCAGATGCATAGCATCTCTGCAATAGACAAAAAAGAGGGGATACTGTTCAAACTAGTCACTGGTTTTGATCAGAGATCCGGACCCGAGAGCGAAGCTCTAAACAAACTGATTGAACCTAGGAAGTTGTACGAAAAGACAGGGTGCCCCCCTCTGTTTTCTTACATCCTCCCAAAGATCCTGTGGTTCAAGAACAACAAACCCAATATTTTTCACAAAGTACACAAGTTTCTGTCTGCGAAGGATTATGTGATCTACAAAATGCTGGGAGAGGCTCTTCTCGACCATTCTACCGCATCTGGGTCTCAACTGCTCAATATCAATACGCTGAAATGGGATAACCGAGTCTTAGAAATTGCCGGCATAGGGGACGAAAAACTTCCAATTCTAAAGGACGGAATTAAGCCTGTTGGTGAGCTGCCTGCTTCGGTCGCAAAGAAAATTTCATTGAGACCAGGCATACCAATAGTGCTGGGAGCTTCCGACGGTGCATTGAGCAGTGTCGGTTTGAATGCGATTAAAGAAGGTGCAGTTGCTCTGGACCTTGGGTCAAGCGGCGCTATCCGAGCATCTTCTTCCAAACCAGTTTTTGATAAGAGCAGGCAGATGCGCCTCTTTTGTTATTATCTGGGGATGAAGAAATGGCTGGTTGGGGGAGCAATAAACAATGCGGGTTATCCCCTGAGATGGTTTAAGAATAATTTCGCCCTCCAAGAAACTCGAGAAGCGAAAAGGAAGGGAGTCAGTCCATATCAAATCCTGGATAGTGAAGCCGAGAAGGTCGAGCCTGGATCAGAAGGGCTGCTGTCGATTCCCTTTTTTTCTGGAGAGAGGTTTCCCGTGCGTGATTACAAATCAAAGGGTGTTTTGTTTGGCTTGACCTACTCTCATTCTAGGGCTCATTTGGCTAGGGCAATCATGGAAGGTGTTGCGTTCACCCTGAAAAGTATCATGGAAGTCATGGAAGAGCAAAGGATTGTAGTTGACGAGATAGGGGTAAGCGGCGGGGGAGCTAAATCTGAGCTCTGGAAGCAGATTTTAGCCGATGTCTTGGGAAAAACAATTGCCGAAACCAAAGTCAAAGAAGCATCTGTCCTTGGGTCAGCTATCTTGGGAGCAATTTCGTATGGAGCTTATAGAGATCTAACCGAGGCATGTGACCATATGGTGGAACTGTCTAAAAAGCGTCATCCCGTTGAAGAAAATAAAAGAATATATAGCAGATACTATGAAATTTACAAAGATCTCTATCAATCCTGCAAACCGTTCTTCAATCAATTCTATAAACAAAACCTGTGATAAAGGCGAATCCGTTGCAGCGAATCCTCAAATAACTTGAGAGTTTTTTATGAACCTCTCATTGTTGGCAAAATTTAATCCTCCTATCAGTCGCGAGGTTAGTTTTTCAACCTCCCTGTCAACCTTCTCATGAAAACGTTCGTTGGTTTGATAGAATTCAACAATTTTGTCCCGGAGGTATCTTCTTCCTTTGCTATCTCTGAAGTTTAGGGCGAGATAGGAGTTAAAGCGGAAGAAAGATGCCCTTGGATCGTACGGTTTCCTGGTGTTTTTTTCTACCGCTCTCTTATACCTACTCAGTTGCTCTCTTAAAAGTTTGGATGCGAGCTTACCCCCTTTTTCCATCTGCTCAAGCAGATAAGCGTAGGTTTCATCAAAAATTTGCTCATACAGGCTCCTTTCCGCCGATCCAGCAGGATAAGATGCCAGGATCTCAAAGATTAATTCGATGTAAACTCCCGAAATTTTGTATTTTATTTTCCCTTCTGTAGCCTTCAACAGAGCTTTGTATATTCCTCGGCCTTTTCCACCGTAGGGAGAGCTGCCACTGCCGGAATGGATGGAAAGCAGCACTCCGTAAGATCTGGCTATTACTGCTAACTTTGCAACTCTTTCTTCTAACTCATCAAGGTTTCCTCGAAAATCCTTACGTTTTTTAAATCCCACATTTGGTGCGATAAAATCTAAAGTTCCTCCAATCGATTTCCATTCGGTCAGATAAAATAAAAGCTCTTCTTCTCCCGTTTTTTCAAAGGTCTCGTCTAGAGAGATCTCAAAGCCAAATGGCCGTTTCATTTTGCTTTTTATATAATCATAAATCTGTTTGGTAACTCTTATGCTATCGATGTATTTCAATGAGAACCTCATAATCTGTGATTTATCAAGACTGTACTCATAGTGTTGATTGTGTGTGCCGTAAAAAGAAAATTTTCTGTCTAAGCACCTGGAAAGCATCTCTTTCCTTTCATTCTCTGAGAACGCTTTTTTAAATTTGTCTTCAATTTCTTTATCTGTCAATTTTTCTACAGAGAGGTCGAACAAATCAGAAGCGTCAATTGTGTATGCGTTGATAACCCCAGTTGAGATCGCTTCATCCACCTCTGCCTTGTTGTATTCAATAGACTTTTTCAATTGCTCTGGACTGATTTTGCTTTCTTCATAAACTCCAGCAATTCTTTTCACCGCCGTGGCTGATGAGGCAACTATTATCAGATGGTCTGCTTCCATCTCCGCTGAAGCGTTGGCTTCGGAAGCGGCTTCGCTGCCCATAGTCAAGTATTTTTTGATTGAGGTGCCGGTGTGCCCCTGTGTAATCTCATATTCGCCTCTGGGAGCTTTTATCACCTTCTCGGGGGCCGTTTCCCGTCCAAAAGACAGGCCAAATCCACCAGCAACTCCATGTTTTTTGTAACTTTTTAATATCCCCGTCAGCAATATTTCTGGAATTCTGATCCCGGTGTACGGGTGGGGAATTGAACCCGGATACCTCGTCACTTTTCTCATTTTAAGTCTTTCTCCTCGATGTTGGCCATCGACTCTTTCTTTTCATTGATAGAGATGGCAAGAGAGAGCACACGGGATATCCTCCTATATTCTTCTTTCTTTTGCCCCTCACTGCTTTGCATTTTTCTTTGTACTGAAGATCCTGCGCAATCCTGAAAACCTTTTCTATCATTCGGCATATCCTCCATCCTCGTTCCGTTGTTTTTCAAAGACTTCTGGGTTCAGGCAGTTGGCCGGCTTCTTTCCTTCCAGGGTTGCTACAAGGTCTTTTGCAGCTATTAAGCCCATGCGCGTTCTCGTTTCTTCGGTTGCCGAACCGAGGTGGGGTAGCAAAACCACATTGTCTAACTTCAGCAATTCAGGCTCTATGGCTGGCTCATTCTCATAGACATCTATACCAGCTCCTCTTATCCAACGTTCCCTCAAAGCAATTGCTAAAACCTTTTCATCGATGATGGGTCCTCTGCTCGTGTTTACTAGAATCGAGCCCGGTTTCATAAGTCTGAGTTCTCTCAAACCAATGAGGTGCGTTGTCTCGCCTGTGAGGGGAACATGAAGAGAAACGAAGTCAGAATCTTTTAGGAGTTCATCAAGCCCGACTTTCTTGGCGCCCAACTCCTTTTCCAGCGCCTCATTCTTTGTTTTATCTGTGTACAATATCTTCATTTCAAATCCCCTGCTCTTCAGTGTGAGAGCGGTTCCAATCCGTCCCGCTCCTACCACTCCCAGTGTTTTTCCCTTCAGGTCTGTGCCAAGCATCAGCATGGGTGCCCACCCTTTGTACTTTCCAGCTCTACAGAGTTTGTCTCCCTCTGCAATTCTTCTTGCCACCGAAAAAAGCAGGGCCCAGGCCAGCTCAGCCGTAGTGTCGGTCAGCACTTCCGGGGTGTTTGAAACGACTATTCCACGTTTGGTCGCTGCTTTCAGGTCTATGTTGTCATAGCCCACAGCATAGTTGGCTATCGCTCTTAGTTTAGGCTCCGCATCCATTACCTCTTCGTCAATTGGGTCTGTCAATAGACAGAGCAGACCGTCTTTACCTCTTACTCCAGCCATAATCTCTTTTTTTGAAATCGGCTCAGCCCCCGAATAAACCTCCAATTCACACTTTTTACCCAGCCAGTCCAGGGCTCTTTGAGGAATTTTCCGCGTTACGAACACTTTCCATTTCATTTTTAGCTTGAGATAAATAGCGACAAGAGTAGATATTATTTTCGTTGGGAATAATCCCGCTGTCAGCTGTCCTATATCTTCGTTTCAAAATCTTCTACGGCTGGTTTAAACTCGTCGTAATTCTTTATTTTTCCTTTCTGTTTGAGTACTTCTCTAGTCAGCAACCAGTAAACCAAAGCCAACGATTTCCTGCCTTTGTTGTTCGTAGGCACAACGAGATCTATAAATTTTGTTTCGTTGTTTGCATCGCAAAGAGAGATTATGGGTATTCCTACTACGACGGCCTCCTTCAATGCCTGCTCATCAACCGCCGGATCAGTGATCAGTATTAGGTCTGGTTCGAGGTACTGTTTGGCCTCAGGGTTTGTCAGGGTTCCAGGCATAAACCTGCCTGTGATCGATTTGGCGCCCAAAATAGCTGACATTTTCTCAATGGGAACACGAGCATATTGCCTAACACCAACCAACAGAATGTTTTCCGGCTTGTACTTGGCTAGCAGCGAAGTAGCAAACCTGATTGACTGGTCAGTCTTTTTAACATCAAGGACGTACAAACCATCCTCTCTAACTCTGTAGATGAATCTCTTCATGTCGGCATTCTTCTTCTGAGTGCCTATGTGCACCCCATCCAGTAGATAAATTCTCTCAGAGACGAGCAACTCTCCTTTCTCTTCTTCTTCTTTCATATTCTCTTCCGTGTTTTCCACCTTTCATCCTCATTATACCGGGGGCCTAATGCGGGTTTCTCTCTCCCTTTTTACTGTGATCGGTGTCACTCCTTCTTCAAATTCCAAGACAGCAATCTCTATGGGGTCTTTTTTTTGAACTTCGAGCAAAGGCGGCGCTCCCATAGAAATTTGCAGGGCCCTCGCTCCTATAATTCGCGCTTTTTCAAATCTTGTGTATTCCATGAACATTCCCCTTAAAAGAGTCTTTCTCTATGGTTCTGTTCCTTCTTCTCTGGCGGGGTTTTCAAACATGTATTCCAAATCAACCGTGAGGTCCCGCAACAACATCTCGACGGTGGGTCTGGAAAGTTCTTTTGTTCCCTCAGTTTCCACGATAACTCTTGCTATGTATTCACTGCCTTCCTTAAAAATCTCTATCTTACACAAATTTTCTTCCATAAAGCCTCTCCAATCACTTCAAAATGGCAAATTAATAAACAATATATAAACATTTGCATTATGGGACGCCTTTTTTGGGGCATCGGCCTTGTTCAAATGAAGAAAAGAAATTATGAGGGGGGAAAAAACTCCGAAAATTTTTCAAAAGGAATGAAAAACATGAAATCTTTTCTTGGACTTTCCCTCCAACCAGTACCAAGCAACACGAAGAAACATGCGAGAACGGGATATCAAATTTAACAAATCTTTTAAAGGCCTCGACAGCTATTCGGATATAATGAAAGAAAAGAATACGGTAGGGGTAATAGACTTTGGAGGGCAATACAGTCACCTGATTGCCAGAAGGTGCAGGGAACTTAAGGTGCACTCAGAGGTTGTCCCTTCCTACACGCCGATCGAAAGAGTCGAAGAGCTTGGTCCAAAGGGAATAATCCTATCAGGAGGACCTGCAAGCGTATACCAAAAAAGCTCTCCAAAATGTGACCCAAAGATACTTGAACTGGGAGTACCGATCCTGGGAATCTGCTATGGTGCGCAACTGATTGCAATGCTTAAAAAAGGCACAGTCAAAAGAATCAAGCGCAGGGAGTACGGCAAGACTAAACTCTTTGTTGACGATAGGGAGGATTTGCTCAGAGGACTTCCAGACGCCACTCAAGTTTGGATGTCCCATGGAGACAGGATTGAGAGTGTTCCAGGGTCCAAAACGATCGCCCACACCCCAAACTCGCCAATAGCAGCCTTTAGAGTGGGAAACGCATACGGTATACAATTCCACACTGAAGTGGCACACACAGCAAAAGGGAAAGAGATTCTGAGTAACTTTCTCTACGGCATCTGCAATTGCAAACCGACATGGACCCCAAAATCTTTTGTGAAGCGAATAATCCCTGAAATAAAAAACGAGGTTGGCGAAGGAAGAGTTATCTGCGCCCTCAGCGGCGGAATAGACTCATCGGTTACTGCCAGGCTGGTTCAAAGGGCAGTGGGCAACAGGCTGACATGCATATTTGTCAATCACGGGTTCATGAGAAAAGGCGAGCCACAGCGAGTGGTCCAAACATTCAAAAGTAATTTTAAAATGAATTTAGTGCCAATTGATGCGAGGCAAAGGTTTTTAGAGAAATTAAAAGGCGTTAGGGATTCTGAGGAGAAGAGGAAGATAATTGGAGAGGAATTCATCAGAGTTTTTGAAGAGCAGGCTGAAAGGCTTAAAAAAATTGATTTTTTAGCTCAAGGGACTATTTATCCAGACCGAATTGAGAGTGCGGCGGTCGGAGCAGGCGCCTCAAGAATCAAGAGCCACCACAACGTGGGTGGTCTGCCGGAGAGAATGAGGCTTGGACTTGTAGAACCAATAAAGGAGCTGTACAAGGATGAGGTCAGGGAAGTAGCAAGGGAAGTTGGATTACCTGAAGAGATAATATCTCAGCATCCCTTCCCCGGTCCAGGTTTGGCAACGAGGATCATTGGGGAAGTCACGGACGAGAAGCTGAGGATTTGCCGTGACGCATCAGCTATCGTGGAGGAAGAGCTCAGGAAAGCCAGTTTGTACGAGAAGGTGTGGCAGGCATTTGCAGTCGTCGGAGATGACCTGGCGACGGGTGTGATGGGGGATGCAAGAAAGGAAGGGCATCTAGTCACGGTTCGAATAGTTGAATCGGTCGACGCCATGACAGCCGATTTTTCGCGTTTGCCCTGGAACTTGTTGGAAGAAATCTCCAAGAGAATAACAAATGAGGTGGAGGGCGTGACCTGGGTTTCATACACAGTATCCTCAAAGCCGCCATCAACAATAGAGCCCTGTTAGTTATATCACTTATGTCACTAGAGTACTCTGAGATACTCGTTTATCTCCCACTCTGATATCTGAACTCTGTAGCTGTCCCATTCAACCTTTTTGCTGGTTATGAGATGCCCGAAAATGCGATCGCCCAGAGTTTTTCTAACCAGCTCGCTCTTTTCCGTTGCATCGATCGCTTCGATCAGACTTCCTGGCAATGATTTTATCCCGTCTTTCGCGCGCTCTTCTCCACTCAGTTGATACACATCCTTTTCCACACTTTTGGGAAGCTCATACTTGTTCTCTATTCCAGCTAGACCCGCAGCCAGCATCACCGAAAAGGCCAAATATGGGTTGCACGCGGGGTCGGGACTTCTGAATTCGATTCTGGTTGCTTCTTCTTTTCCTGGTTGGTACATGGGCACTCTTATCATGGTTGACCTGTTTCTCCTCGCCCACGAGATGTATACCGGGGCTTCAAAACCGGGAACCAGACGCTTGTAAGAATTTATCCACTGATTCGTTACCAGAGTGATTTCCGGTGCATGCTTTAACAGTCCTGCCAAATACCTTTTGGCGGTATCGGAGAGATAACATTTGTCCGATGGATCATAAAAAACATTCTTTTTTCCTTTGAACAAAGACTGATGGGTGTGCATACCTGACCCGTTTATACCATAGATCGGTTTGGGCATAAAGGTGGCATAGTAGCCATGCTGATAGGCTATTTCCTTGACAGTCATTCTGTAGATCATGACCCTGTCTGCCATCGTCAGAGCATCTGCATATTTGAGATCTATCTCCTGCTGAGATGGTGATACCTCATGATGACTGTATTCTACTGGTATGCCCATTGATTCTAATGCGAGGATGGTATCATTTCTTAACACACTTGCCACATCCGGGGATGGGAGGTCGAAGTATCCCCCCTCATCCAAAATCTCAGGGTGTTTGTTGCCTTTAAAATAGAAATATTCAAGCTCAGGCCCAACATTGAACTTGTATCCCTCGGCTTTCAACCGCTCTAAATTTCTTTTTAAAACCCATCTGGGATCGCCTTCATAGGGTCTTCCATCCGGGTTGAGGATGTCACAAAACATAAGCCCCACCGACTTATCTTTTGGTTCCCAAGGTAGCAACCGGAACGTGTCGGGATCAGGTTTTGCCAGCATGTCGCTCTCATCTATCCTCGCGAAACCTTTTATTGAAGAGCCATCAAAACCTTTCCCCTCATCCAATGCACTCCCCAGCTCTCTGGGTGTGATCGAAAAGCTTTTCAATCGCCCGAGAATGTCCGAAAACCACAGCTTTATAAACTTTACATTTTTCTTTTCAACAAACTCAAGTACCTGTTCTTTATCCTTCATTTTGAGCGCTCCCTCTTAAAAATTGGAATTTTTTGCCTTTTGTGCTTTGCATTATTCATTAATTGTTCTACTCTATTAACCTTTTCCTCATCAAAACCAGAAAGATTGTCCGATTCAATGGCCAAGAGTATCTGATCCAATTCTTTGTAGGGGAGACCTATCTCCTCTTCATCAGTTTGCCCTTTCCACAATCCGGCAGAGGGTGTCCTATCGATTATTTTTTTAGGGATTTTCAACTTTCTTGCCAGCTCTCTCACCTCATTCTTTAGCAGGTCGCCCAAGGGCAACAGATCAGCAGCACCATCGCCAAACTTGGTGAAGTAACCTACCTCGATCTCCGACCTGGTTCCGGTTCCCACAACCAAATAATTTAGCTTGTTTGCAAAATAGTAGAGAAAAAGCATTCTTAACCTGGCCTTTAGGTTTCCAACAGGAACAGAAGGTTTGTTTTCATAGAGCTGATCTTCCATAGTTTCATATATGTTTTCAACCAAATTAGAAAGGTCGAAATTCTTTGTTTCTAAGTTGAATTTGTCTGCAACTAAACTTGCGCATTCGGCATCATCTGAATTTGAGTGGCAGGGCATTATCAAAGCTAAAGTGCTGTTAGGGAAAGCCCGTTTGCACAAAACCGATGCCAGCGCAGAGTCCAGTCCCCCACTCAACCCTAAAACAACCCCCTTTGCTCCCGCAGCTCTTACCTTTTTCCTGATCCATTCGCTTATTTGCTCACCCAATTGCTCTTTCATTTAGAGTAGAAGAGGTAAATTGGGATTATAAATTTTTGGTTAAAGATCTTTATCGTGAGCTTCTTGAGGATTTAAAATCCTGCCCTTCATGGCGCCAATTTTATTAAAACGCCGAAGGCGTTTTCTCCCCCTTGAGGGGGAAGCCTTGCCGCTTTATGGCGAGGAAGGGGTGACTTATGTATGAGTATCTTCATATTTAGTTATATTTTGGTGTTGGGCAGGGCCCTGTTTCTTATTTTGATCGTTCTCTATTCTATACTTTTACGATGGCGCTCTGCCTGCTCGGAATGCGATGGTTTGCGATTTTATGACAGAACGAATCTGACATACTCCCACGACTGAAGCCGTGGGGTTCTACGCTTCTATGCTTATGAGCGAAGGGCGTGCCACCGCCCTGTTTACGACCCCCGCAGGGA